>DAITMD010000140.1:0-5982 GCA_036835345.1 Sandarakinorhabdus sp.
GCCGCCGGGCAACTGGCCATCGAACATTATTGGGCCGGCGCGCTCAGGCGTGCCGTGGTGGACGGTGATGTGGAGGGTGGCAGCCTGATGGCCGGGCAATCGGTGGGCATGGTGACCGCCGTGCAGCCGGTGGCGCAGATCATCACCGAACTGGCCGACGAAGCCGAAGCCGCGATTGCGCGGCGCTTTTCCCGCGAAGCCGCCGCCTGATGCCGCCGGCCAGCGCCGCCCGCAAGATTTTGCGCCGCCTGCACGATGTGATGGCCGGCAAGGCAGCGGCGCAGGCCAAATTGAACCAAGTGGTCAAGCTGGTGGCGGCCGAACTGGGCAGCGAGGTTGCCTCCATCTATCTGCTGCGCGACGGCCTTTTGGAACTGTTCGCCACCCACGGCCTGGCGCAATCGGCCGTGCACGTCACCCGGCTTTCGATGGGCCAGGGGCTGGTGGGCAATATCGCCGCCAGCCGCGAACCGCTCAGCCTGGCCGAAGCCAAGGCCCACCCCGATTTCGCCTATCGGCCAGAGACGGGTGAAGATGATTTCCACAGTTTCTGCGGCGTGCCGATCGTGCGCCGCGAGGCCGCCATCGGCGTGCTGGCCGTGCAGCACCGCGAACCGCGCGATTATGACGAGGTGGAGATCGAGGCGCTGCAAACCGTGGGCATGGTGCTGTCGGAACTGATCCACGGCGCCGGGCTGGTGGATGATGCGCAGGCCGCCAAGCTGCGCGCCGCCAACAGCGGGCCGACGCGGCTGAATGGCCTGAAGCTGGTGGACGGGCTGGCGCGCGGGCTGGCGGTGTTTCACCAGCCGCGCGTGGTGGTGGAACACACGGTCAGCGATGATGTGGAGGGCGAGCGCGCACGGCTGGTGGCTGCGTTTGGCCGGATGCGCGAACAGATCGACGCGATGATGGGCCAGGCCGAATTTGTTGCCGGCACCGATCACCACGAGATTCTCGAGACCTACAAGATGTTCGCCTATGATGAAGGCTGGGCACGGCGCATCAACGAAGCGATCGAGACCGGGCTGACCGCCGAAGCCGCCGTGGAGCGTGTGCAGGCGCGCAACCGGCTGCGCCTCCGGTCCATCGATGATCCTTATCTGAAGGAACGCCTGTCGGATCTGGACGATCTGGCCAACCGCCTGCTGCGCATCCTTTCGGGGCAGCTGGGCACGGCGGCGCAGATGGGCCTGAACACCGATGCCATATTGATTGCCCGCAATCTGGGTCCGGCCGAACTGCTGGAATATGACAAGCGCCACCTGAAGGGCGTGGTGCTGGAGGAAGGCAGCCTGACCGCGCACGTCATCATCGTGGCGCGCGCCATGGGCGTGCCGGTGCTGGGCCGGGTGGAACAATTGTTCGGGCAGGTGAACGAAGGCGACGAGCTGATCGTCGATGCCGCCAATGGCGCGCTCTTGGTGCGGCCCACGGCTTCCACCATCAAATCCTATCAGGCGATGCGGGCGCTGAAGGCGCGGCAGGCCGAAGAATGGGCCAAGGTCCGCGATCTGCCCGCCGTATCGAAGGATGGCCGCGAGGTCGCGCTCTATATGAACGCCGGGCTGGTGGACGATGCCGCCACCATCGCCCTGGCCGGCGCCGATGGCATCGGGCTGTTCCGCACCGAATTCCAGTTTCTGGTGTCGGCCACCCTGCCCCGCCGCGAAAAACAGCAGGCGCTGTACAAGGCGGTGCTGGAAGCGGCAGGCGACAAGCCGGTGGTGTTCCGCACCGTGGATATCGGCGGTGACAAGGCGGTGCCCTATATCGGCGCCGACGAGGAGGATGAGAACCCCGCCATGGGCTGGCGGGCGCTGCGCCTCGCGCTGGGCCGGTCCGGCCTGATGAAGGTGCAGGCGCGGGCGCTGCTGGAAGCATCAGCCGGGCGCACGCTTTCGGTGATGTTCCCGATGATTTCCGAACCGTGGGAGTTTGCCGAGGCCCGCGCCCTGGTCGAGGCGCAGCGCGCGCGCCTTGTCGCTGCCGGCAAGCCGGTGCCAACCGATGTGCTCTATGGTGCGATGATCGAGGTGCCGGCGCTGATCGAACAGCTCGACCTGCTGCTGCCGATGACCGATTTCGTATCGGTGGGCACCAACGACCTCACCCAGTTCCTGTTCGCTGCCGACCGGGCCAATCCGCGTCTGGCGGATCGCTATGACTGGTTGTCGCCGGCGATCCTGCGCGTCATCCGCCGCATCGTGTGCGCGGCGGCCGGCCATGATGTGCCGGTGACGGTGTGTGGGGAAATGGGCGGCCGCCCGCTGGAGGCGCTGGCGCTGATCGCGCTGGGCGTGGAACGCCTGTCGATCACGCCGGCCGGCATCGGGCCGATCAAGGCGATGATCCGCTCTGCCACGCTGGAGCCGATTTCGGATGCGCTGCAGGAATGGCTGGCCGAGCCGGGGGTGAACATCCGCGCCGAACTGTCGAGCGCGGCGACGCGGCAGGGGCTGAGCTTTTGAGACGCGGCCGGCAGCAAAGCTGCCGAGTCCGTTTCGAGTGCGAGGGAAGGAAAAGCAGGAGGGTGGCCAAGCCACGCCGTCGAAGCTGTTCTGCCGGCTTTGGGCCGGCAGGCAGCCCGACCGGCCTTGGCTGAGTCCGTGATTACCGCTGCGCAGTTATCACCGGCCAGCCTACGGCAACACCTTGTGCCAGTTCGTCACCGACCGGCTTTCGAACAGGCCGGCCAGATGATAGGGATCGGCATTGGCAAAGGCGATGGCGGTGTCGCGATCATCAAATTCCATGATCAAGAGGCTGCCCATGGTGCGCCCGTCGGGCCGCAGCAGCGGGCCGGCCACCAGCACATTCTGCCGGAAGGCATTGACATGGGCCAGATGCGCCGGCCGGTTTTCAGCGCGCAATTCGGCCGTGTCGGGCCTGTCGATACAATGAATGGCGAACCAGGGCATGAACAAAGTCTTGCACTGCCGTTTGGCGCGCGTCCAGCCCCCCCGGCCAGGCGCGCTGAACTTCGGCTCTGGCTGTTGACCTCGCTGGCCGGGTGGTCTATGCGCCGCCCCCTGTTGCGACAGCCTTTCCCTTGGGGGGTTGCCGCACTCACCGATTCGATATTTCTCCGAAGGACGTTCCGCCATGTCGCGCGTTTGCGAATTGACCGCCAAGGGCCGCCAGGTCGGCAACAACGTGTCCCACGCTAACAACAAGACCAAGCGCACCTTTCTGCCCAACCTGCAGAATGTCACGCTGATCTCCGATGCGCTGGGCCGTTCGGTGCGCCTGCGCGTGTCGATGAACGGTCTGCGCTCAGTGGAGCATGTCGGCGGGCTCGACAACTGGCTGCTGAAAACGCGTGACGAGCAG
Source organism: Sandarakinorhabdus sp. (assembly GCA_036835345.1). Classification (GTDB taxonomy): domain Bacteria; phylum Pseudomonadota; class Alphaproteobacteria; order Sphingomonadales; family Sphingomonadaceae; genus Sandarakinorhabdus. The sequence goes on from DAITMD010000140.1 coordinate 3,334, forward strand.
CTTTCGGATCGCTGCGTGAAGCTGAAGAAGGAAATCACCAAGAAGCTGGCGCCTGCCGCCGCTTGAGTGATTGCACCGGGTCAAGGATCGGGCGGCGGGGCAACCTGCCGCCCGTTTTCATTGCCGCCGGTTCGATACGCAAGCCCGTTCAGGGCGCATCGGATGCCGCTTCCAGGCGGCCGCTGATCTCCAGCCGCAGCAGCAGCGTGCGCTGCGCCGGATTGAAATTGTCGTCCGACACCAGATAGAGCACGGGCTGGCCGCCTTCCTGCGCCAGCGCCATGCCTTCCATATTGTCCACCGGCCACGGGCTGCGCCGGCCCCAGCGCACCAATTGGCGCAGCACGGCCGTTTCACCCCCTGCGATGATCGGCGCCAGATCGACCAGGCTGATCGCGGCTTCGTTTTCGATACCGTTGTACAGGCGGTGCAGCAGCAGCAGGCGCGTGCCGTCCAATACAACCGCATCGGTGGGCGAAAAGCCGGGCAGCGCCGGGATGCCGACACTGCGGGTGGTGCCATCGGCGGCAGTGAGCAGCGCGATATGCGCGCCGTCATCGCGCCGGGCCTGTTCCGATACCCACAGCATCGCGCCGCCGGGCAGCAGCGCCAGCGCTTCCCCGCCGCCATTGGGCGGCCAGCCGGCAGCAGCGGTGCGATAGATGGTGCCTTCGGGTTTCAGCGGCGGGCCGTGGCCGGCAAACACCATGATGCGGTGCCGCTGTTCAAGGCTGAGATAGGTGCGGCCATCCGGGCCGAACTCCACCGCTTCCCCGTCCATGCCGGCCTTGTCGGTGCCGGCGGCATAGGGCCCCATGCGGGCCGCGGTGGCAGCGCCCGGTTCGCCGGCCAGCCCGGCAGGCGTGAACATCAGCCACTGCCCGGCATCGCTGATCGCCAGCAGGCGGCCGTCCGGCATCACCGCCAGCCCGGAAAGGCCGCCAAAGCCCGGATCGGCGCTGCTGAGCTGCAGCGCCCCGGTCAGGCGGAACGGCCCCAGCGCAGTGCCGATGCCGGGCAAGGCCCGTGCGGAGATTGCAACGGCGCGTTCACCCGCCAGGGTGGCGGCGCGCGGCGGTGCGGGATTGGCTTCCTGCCACAGGATCCACGCCGCCGCCGGGATCAGCAACGCCGGCGGCAGCCACGCCAACGCCGGCGGCAGCCACGCCAACGCCGGCGGCAGCCACGCCGGCACCGCCCGCATCCACCGTTTCAACATCATTCACAAGCCCATAGCAGCGCGCGCCTGCAGCCGCTATCGAGAAGTCATGACCCCCCATGACGTTCTGAAGACCGTGTTCGGCCACGACGATTTTCGCGGCCCGCAGGAAGCCATCATTTCAGATGTGCTGGCCGGGCGCGACGTGGTGGCGATCATGCCAACCGGGGCGGGCAAATCCATCTGCTATCAGATACCGGCGCTGATCCGGCCCGGCACCGGGCTGGTGATCTCGCCGCTGATCGCGCTGATGGAGGATCAGGTGCGCGCCCTGCGCGCCGCCGGGGTGCGCGCCGCCACGCTGAACAGCCAGTCTGCCGACAGCGGGCAGGTGTGGCGCGACATGGCCGACGGGCAGCTTGATCTTCTCTATGTGTCACCCGAACGCGCCCTGTCCGATGGCTTTGCCGCGCTGGTGAGCCGCGTGGAAATTGCCCTGATCGCCATCGATGAAGCCCACTGCGTCAGCCAGTGGGGCCATGATTTCCGCCCCGAATATCGCCGGCTAAGGCCATTTTGCGATGCCCTGGCCGGCGTGCCGCGCATCGCATTGACCGCCACGGCCGACCGGGAAACCCGCGCCGACATCGCCCGCCAGCTGGGCATCGGCGATGACCGGGTGACGCTGTCGGGCTTTGATCGGCCCAACATCCGCTATCAGGCCAGCGGGCGGGACAATCTGAAAGGCCAGATCATGGGCTTTCTGGCCCAGCATCCGGGCCAGGCCGGCATCATCTATGCCCCCACCCGCGCCGGCACTGAAACCATCTGCGAATGGCTGGTGGCGGCCGGCATCCGGGCGCGCACCTATCACGCCGGGCTGGATCCGGTGTCGCGCGCCCGCCACCAGGCGGAGTTCGTATCGGCGGAAGACATGGTGATGGTGGCCACCATCGCGTTCGGCATGGGCATCGACAAGCCGGACGTGCGCTTCGTGCTGCACGCCGGCCTGCCGCGTTCGATCGAGGCCTATTATCAGGAAACCGGCCGCGCCGGCCGCGATGGCGATCCGGCCGTGGCGCAATTGATCTGGGGCGGCGAGGATGTCGCCCGGCAGCGCGGCTTCATCGCCGCCAGCGACGGAACAGAGGCGTTCAAGGCCGGCGAGGCGCGGCGACTGAACGCGCTGATCGCCTTTCTGGATACCGCCGGCTGCCGCCGCGCCGAGCTGCTGCGCTATTTCGGCGAAGACCCGCCCGCCGCCTGCGGAAACTGCGACAATTGCCTGAACCCGCCGCAGCTGCTGGACGCCACCGAAGCGGCGCGCAAGTTCCTGTCGGCCGTCTACCGCACCGGGCAGCGCTTTGGCGTGGGCCATCTGATCGACGTGCTGGCCGGCAAATCATCCGAAAAGGTCGCGAAGTTCCGCCACGACGCGCTGGCGCTGTTCGGCATCGGCCGCGACTGGCCGGCCGAACAATGGAAGGCGC
>DAITMD010000141.1:0-5962 GCA_036835345.1 Sandarakinorhabdus sp.
TGGGCAAGCGGGTGCTGCAGATCGGCTGCGACCCCAAGCACGACAGCACCTTCACGCTGACCAAGAAATTGATGCCCACCGTGATCGACGTGCTGGAGCAGCATGAATTCCACCACGAGGAACTGCGGCCCGAGGATTATATGTTCGAGGGCTTCAACGGCGTGATGTGCGTGGAGGCGGGCGGCCCGCCGGCCGGCACCGGCTGCGGCGGCTATGTGGTGGGGCAGACGGTGAAATTGCTGAAGCAGCATCACCTGCTGGAAGACACTGACGTGGTGATTTTCGACGTGCTGGGCGACGTGGTGTGCGGCGGCTTTGCCGCGCCCCTGCAGCATGCCGAGCGTGCCGTGGTGGTGACCGCCAATGATTTTGACAGCATCTTTGCGATGAACCGCATCATGGCGGCGATTCAGGCCAAATCGAAGAATTATGAAGTCCGGCTGGCCGGCTGCATCGCCAATCGTTCGGCCAATACCGACGAGATTGACCGGTTCGCGGCTGCCACCGGCATCGATCGGCTGGCGCGCTTTCCCGATCTGGATGCGATCCGCCGCAGCCGGCTGAAGAAATGCACGGTGTTTGAAATGGACGAGACGCCAGAACTGCTGGCGGTGCAGAATGAATACAAGCGCCTGGCCGCGCTGCTGTGGGCCGGGGTGGAGCCGTGCAGCGCCACACCGATGAAGGACCGCGAGATTTTCGATTTCCTCGGGTTTGAATGAGCAGCAACGGCAGCGGCATGAATATCCAGACACCGCCTGCCCCCGGCTGGGATGCCAAGCGCGCCAAGCTGGAGACCTATTTTGATCGCACCGCGCTGGATGCCTGGGCGGCGATGACCAGCGATGCGCCAGTATCGAAAATCCGTGCCACGGTGCGCGCCGGGCGCGACGAGATGCGCAGCACCCTGCTCGATTGGCTGCCGCAGGATCTGACCGGCCGGCGCATCCTGGATGCCGGCTGCGGCACCGGCATGCTGGCGATCGAGGCGGCACGCCGCGGCGCCGACGTGGTGGGCATCGATGTGTCGCCGCAGCTGGTGGAGATCGGCAGATCGCGCCTGCCGGATGATGTGGCGGGGCGCATTTCGCTGCACGCCGGCGACATGCTGGATCCGGCCTATGGCCAGTTCGATCATATCGTGTCGATGGACGTGCTGATTCATTATGAAAGCGACCAGATCGCCGCCGCGACGGCGAAGCTGGCGGAGCGCGCACGCCACAGCCTGCTGTTCACCTTTGCGCCGGGCACGCCGCTGTTGCGCACGGCGCGGGCCATCGGGCAGTTCTTCCCCAAATCCGACCGGTCGCCCAGCATCATTCCGGTGGCGCATGATCTGCTGCGGTCGCGGCTGTCGCGCAGTGTGCCGCACGCGGCGCTGGGCCGGGACCGGCGGGTGAGCCGCGGTTTTTATACCAGCCATGCGCAGGAAGTGCTGCTTGGATGAGCGTATCGGCCCATCCTGACGCAGCTGCGGCGACAGCAAAACATTGCATTGCTGTTACCTTCTGCTCTACTCATTCCGATGGTTGGCGTGTTATGGCTGAACCAAGGGAATCGGCCGTCCCGCACGCGCAGCGGGCCGGCAGTTGCGGTTCTCGCGCAGGGTCGTCGCCGGACGGGCAGCCGGTGACGAGAAATTTTATTGAGGGGAGACGCCTCGCATGAAGAACGTGCATCTGGTGGGTGGCCTGGATATCGCCGAGCTGACCTTCTTTGCCTTTTTCCTCTTCTTCCTCGGGCTGGTCTGGTACCTGCGCGGTGAAGACCGGCGCGAAGGCTATCCGACCGAGGATGATCTGACCGGTGCGGCCCATGGCGGCACCGAGCCGCTGTTCTTCAAGCCGCCGAAAACCTTCAAGCTTTCCCATGGCCGCGGCGAGGTGACGACACCGACCGCCAACGACCGTGACGAACTGCCCGCCAACGTGCTGCCGCGCGCCTGGGCCGGTGAGCCACTGGACGTGACCGGCGACAAATTGACCTCCGGTCTCGGCCCGGCGTCGATCGCGCAGCGCGCCGACCGTCCGGATCTGGACATGCACGGCGATCCGCGCATCGTGCCGACCCGCTTGGTCCACCACCCGATCAGCGTGCACACCAATGATGTCGATCCGCGCGGCCTGCCGGTGTTCGGGCTGGATGGCGGCAAGGCCGGCACCGTGTCGGACCTGTGGGTCGATCGGTCCGAATCGGCGCTGCGTTATCTGGAAGTCGCACTGGAAGGCGGCGCCGGCACGGTGCTGCTGCCCTATACGATGTCGGAAATTTCGGCGCGGGGCGTGATGACCGATGCCATCACCGGCGCGCAGTTCGCCGGTGTGCCGCGCACCAAATCGTCGGAGCAGGTGACCCTGCTGGAAGAAGAGAAGATCACCGCCTATTTCGGCGCTGGCTATCTCTGGGCCACGCCAGAACGGGCGGAACCGCTGATCTGATCCGGCGCTGCTTCCCGGCGGGAGGCGGCACTGGAGCAGACCCGGCGGAACGCAGCCTTTACGGAGCAGTGCGTGTCGATGGAGTATGAAGACGAGCCGATCCCGGGCCTGCCCGGACGGCTGCCGCCCGGTGAGACGATCATCTGGCAGGGCGCGCCCGAGTGGCGCGGCGTGGCGCGCGGTGTGTTTCACGTGCGCGCCGTGCTGATCTGGTTTCTGTTTGTCGCCAGCCTGGCCTTCGTGGCCGGCGGCACGGGCATCATCGGCGCGCTTACAACACTGGGCGTCGCTGGATTGGGCCTGGGCGTGCTGGCGGTGCTGGCGCGGGCGCAGGCCAAATCCACCATCTACACGCTCACCAATCGCCGTGTCGTGCTGCGCTTTGGCGTGGCGCTGCCAAAGTGCGTGAACGTGCCATTGGCACTGGTGGGCCGCGCCGATGCCAAGCCGGCCGGCGCCGGCATTGTGGACGTGTCGCTCACGCCCACCGTGCGCTTCCCGCTCGCCTATCTGCAGATGTGGCCGCACGTGCGGCCGTGGAAGTTCGGATCGCCGCAGCCCATGCTGCGCGCTGTTCCCGAAGCCTTTGTCCCGATGCTGGCCGATGCGCTGGCAAAGGCCGATCCGGCCCGCAGCGCGGCGGTTTCGCCGGATGCTGCGCCGGTTGCCGCGATGGTGGGAGCAGCGGCATGAGCGATCTTACCAACGAACGCTTCCCTACCTCGGCGCTCTATGCCGCTGGCGCGCTGATCGGCGTGGCGATCCTGACGGTGGGCAGCATCAGGGTGGGCCTGCTTCCGGCGCCGGAAACCGCGCCGCAATCGCGCGAACGCCGGCAGGTGGCCGCCGTGGTGAGCCGCGATTTCCGTTTTGAAGACCGCGCCGATGGTGCGCTGCTGGCCACCGATGTTGCCGCCGGCAAGCTGGTGTTCGTGTTTCCGCCGGGCAGCAATACCGGCTTCATCCGCGGCGTGATGCGCGGCCTGATGCGCGAACGCCGGCTGCACGAAGTGGCGCGCAGCGGCCCGGTGACGGTGACCCAGTGGGCCGATGGCGCGCTGACCCTGGAAGACAAATCGACCGGCCGCATCCTGGAACTGGGCAGTTTCGGCCAGACCAATCGCGCCGCGTTCGCGCAGTTGCTGGTGCCCTACCAGGCGGGCGGCGGCGGTGTGCCCGAACAGCCGATCGTGCCCGTCTTGCCCAAGACACAGTCCATGCCGTTCCTGGCGGGGGAAAGCTGATGGGCCTGTTCACCCGCGACCGGCTGGACACCAACTGCACGATAGAGATCGAGCACACGTTCGAGAATCTGCACGCCCATGTCGAACTGGACGGCGATGTGGCGCTGGGCCCCGGTGATCAGGTGAAGGTGCACGGCGATGCGGTGAAGCTGCCGTTTGGCGAGCGGTTGACGCTGCGCCGGCCGGTGACCGTGTGGAAGGCGACTCCGTTCGAACGGTTGTGGACACGGATGAAGGCGCAGCTGGAACTGACCGAACTTTACGAAATCACCTTCAGCTCGGAGAAGCCGTGATGAACGCTGTCACCCCGATCACAGCAGGCGGTGAAATCACCAGGGACGATGCCCTGGCGATTGCCCGGCAGGACACTGTTCTCAGCCCGCGTTTCTACACCACCGATTATGAGGCGATGGACCGTATCGACGTGTCGGGCGTGCGGGCCGAGTGGGACAGTCTGATCGCCGAAATGACGGCCGACCCCAACAAGAAGCATTTCAAGCGCACGCCGGAATTTGATGGCGTGATCGCGGCGATGGACCCGGAGCTGAAGCCCGAGTTCATTGATTTCCTTGTGTCGTCGATGACCTCGGAATTTTCCGGCTGCATCCTTTATGCCGAAATCACCAAGCGGATGAAGAATCCGGATGCCAAGGCGCTGTTCAAGCTGATGGCCCGCGACGAAAGCCGCCACGCCGGTTTCATCAACGACAGTTTGAAGGATGCCGGCATCGGCATCGATCTGGGCTTTCTGACCAAGACCAAGAAATATACGTTCTTCCGGCCGAAGTTTATCTTTTACGCCACTTATCTGTCGGAAAAGATTGGCTATGCCCGCTACATTACCATCCACCGCCACTTGGAAGCCCACCCGGAAAAGCGCTTCCATCCGATTTTCAAATGGTTCCAGGAATGGTGCAACGACGAGTACCGCCATGGTGAGGCGTTCGCGCTGTTGATGCGCGCTGATCCCAAGCTCACCTCCGGGCTCAACGTGCTGTGGATCCGGTTTTTCCTGAATGCCGTATACGCCACCATGTATGTGCGCGATCACAAGCGGCCGGCGCTGTACAATGCGTTCGGTATCAACCCGACCGATTTCGGTTTCCGGGTGTTCCGTATCACCACCGATATTACGCAGCAGGTGTTCCCGATCGGCCTGCAGACCGATGCGCCAAGCTACCGTGCGCTGCTGGAAACGATGCGCACCACCAGCGATGCCATCGATGCCGCCGTTGCGCAGGGCGGGGTCGCTGGCAAGCTCAAGCGGGTTGGCCTGTCCCTGAAGGCGGCAGCCACCTTCGCGCGGCTCTATTTCCATCCCGTGGACAGGCTGGAGGTCACTCCGAACGTCCGCATGGCGCCCGTCTGGTAGGCCGCGCCGCGCCGTGACCGAATTCGCGCTGCCTTTGCTGTTCGCCACTGTGCTGTGGTTTGTCGCCACCGGCTTTGTTCTGTGGCTGGACAAATTGCCCAGCCATACCTGGCCGCTGAGCATCACCATGGCGACGGTGGCATCGGGCCTTGCCATGGGCGGCATCATCGCCACAGCCGAGGAAACCAGCCCGTGGGCGGCCTATGTCGCCTTCGCCTGTGCGCTGGTGCTGTGGGGCTGGCACGAATTGTCGTTCCTGATGGGCTTTGTAACCGGGCCGAACCGCAATCCCTGCCCGCCGGATGCGCGCGGCTGGAGGCGGTTCCGGTTGGCTGCGGCCACGCTGATCCATCACGAGGTGGCGATGTTTGTCTGCCTGATCGTGATCATGGCGGCGACGTGGGGCAAGGCCAACCAGACCGCGACGCTCACCTTCCTGCTGCTGTTCGTCATGCGGCTGTCGGCCAAGTTCAACATCTTTGCTGGCGTGCCGCATCTTTCGACGGAGATGATGCCGGATCACATGCGCTATCTCGCCAGCTATTTCCGTATCGGGCCGCCGCGATGGTTCTTTCTGGCTTCGGTTTCCGGTATCGCGGTGCTGGCGGCGTGGCTGGCGGACAAGGCGCTTTCCAGCCAGGGCGGCATTGCCACGGGCTATGCGCTGGCCTTTGCGCTCACCGCGCTGGCCTTCATCGAACATGGCTTTCTGGTGGTGCCGTGGCAGGACACGGCAATCTTTCGCTGGGCCATGCCACAGGCCGCGCGCAACCGATCGGAACAGCGGCGCACAGAGGCTGAAATGACGGCCAAAAATGACAGAAATACGCTTGCGGTGCGACAAAATGCCGTGCAATGAAATTCGCCGGGAGACGATGAATGGACTTTGAAGCGCACTTCCAGGCGGC
>DAITMD010000142.1:0-5961 GCA_036835345.1 Sandarakinorhabdus sp.
CAGAATGACCAGCCCCGGCGCTTCCTCGCCCACGATGCCGGCCAGCAGCTTGGCCACCGCCAGCGATTCGGTGGTCACCTCGGTTTGTACCAGGATGCCGCGATCGGCGCCCATCGCCAGCGCGGTGCGCAGCGTTTCGGTGCACTGCTGCACGCCCACCGACACCACCACCACTTCGGTGGCAACGCCCTTTTCCTTCAGGCGGATCGCCTCTTCCACGGCGATTTCGTCGAAGGGGTTCATGCTCATTTTCACGTTGGCAAGTTCGACACCGGACTGATCCGATTTCACCCGCACCTTGACGTTGTAATCCACCACCCGCTTGACGGGGACGAGCACCTTCATGGCTGGCCTTTCCCAAGGTTCTGACAATTGGGCCGTGCTTGCATCGCGCGCGCGCGCCAGTCAACCTGCCGGCTGTCGCGATGGCGTCATGGCTGCATCGCACCGTCCTGATGTTGCCACAGATGCAGGGCAAACAGGCCCGCGTCGTCGGTCCACGCCAAAAGCGGGTTCCAGCCGCTGGCTCGGGCCATCAGCCGGCTTTCGGGCAGAGTCCATTTGTAGCTGTTCTCGGTGTGGATGCTCTCGCCCTGCGACAGGGTGTAGCGCTGCCCGGCAACCGTGAAATCGGTGTCGCGGCGGGCCTGCAGATGCATCTCGATTCGGCCATAGCGCGCGTTCCACGTCGCGCGGTGGAAAAAATCGTCCAGCTGCACGGTGCCGCCCAGTTCGCGGTTGATCCGCTCCAGCAGGTTGCGATTGAACGCCGCAGTGACGCCGGCTGCATCATCATAGGCCGCCTCCAGCGTTGGCACCGGTTTGCCGGGGCCAGGCGCCAGATCAAGGCCGATCACCAGCCAGCTGCCTCGCCCCAGCAGGCCGGCAAAGCCGCGCAGCAGATCGATGGCCGCGCCCGGCGCCAGATTGCCCAGTGTGGAACCGGGAAAGAAGCCCAGCCGGGGCAGACCGGCCACGCTGTCCGGCAGCGCAAAGCGGCGGGTGAAATCGGCCACCACCGGCTGGATTGGCAGGCGGGGAAACTGCAGGGCCAGCGCATTCGCCGCCTGGCGCAGGAATTCGCCCGAAATATCCACCGGCACATAAGCGGCGGCATTGAGCGGGCGCAGCAGTAGCGGTGTTTTTGCAGACGATCCCGATCCAAATTCCACCACAGCGCGGCCGGGGCCAACTTTTGCGGCAATGGCGCCGGCATACCGGCCCAGGATCGCTGTTTCGGTGCGGGTGGGATAATATTCCGGCAGCTGCGTGATGGCTTCGAACAGCCGCGATCCGGCTTCGTCATAGAAATAGCGCGCCGGGATCACCTTCTGCGGCTGTGACAGGCCGGTTCGCACCGCCTGCAAAAAATCATCCTGTGACGCAGGGCCTGCCGGTTCCCACATGTCAATCATCCCTCGCCAGACGCAGCCCGGTGAACTGCCAGCGCTGCCATGGTGCAAAAAAATTGCGCACACTGCGGCGCGAACTGCCGCGCGGCGTTGCACAACTGGCACCCTTCAGCACCATCTGGCCATTCATGAACTTGCCATTATATTCGCCCACGGCACCCGCTGCCGGGGCAAATCCCGGATAGGGCAGGAAGGCAGAGGCCGTCCATTGCCAGCAGTCACCAAACAGGCCGGGGCTGGCCCCGCTGGGCTGCACGGCGCCCGCCTCATCCAGCTGTGTGCCTGAATTCGGGTCTTCGCGCTGTGCAGCCACTTCCCATTCGGCTTCGGTGGGCAGCCGCGCCCCGGCCCAGGCGGCAAAGGCATCGGCCTCGTAGAAGCTGATGTGCGTGACCGGCGCGTGCGGGGTGAGCGGTTGCCGCCCGGCCAGCGTCATGCCGGTCCAGACACCACCCTGCTGCTGCCAGCGCAGCGGCGCCGCAACCCGGCCGCGCTGCACCCATGCCCAGCCGTCTGACAGCCACAGCCGCGGCTCATCATAGCCGCCATCGGCAATGAACGCCTGCCATTCCGCATTGGTGACCAGCGTGCTGGCCAGCTGAAACGGGCGCAGCAGCACCTCATGCGCCGGTCCTTCGCAATCAAAGGCAAAGCCCTGCCCGTCGTGCCCGATGCGCTGAATGCCGCCTTGATGGCTGAACCAGCGCCGCACCTGCGCTGCCGGATTGATCGGCGCTGCCGGCAGATAGGCCGGTTCCAGCGGGTTGGCCGCGAACAGATCGAGCAGATCGGTGAGCAGCAGTTCCTGGTGCTGCTGTTCGTGATTGATACCCAGCTCGATCAGGGCCAGCGCCTTGGCATCCAGCGCTGGCAGTGCCGCTGCCAGCGCAGCATCCACATGGCCGCGCCACGCCAGCACGTCGGCCAGTGACGGCCGTGTCAACAATCCGCGCTGGTCTCGCGCGTGGCGCGGGCCGGCAGCTTCGTAATAGCTGTTGAACAGATAGGCATAGCGCGCATCAAAAACGCGGTAGCCCGGCACGTCGGCCAGCACGAAGCTTTCGAAAAACCAGCTGGTGTGCGCCAGATGCCATTTTGCCGGCGAGGCGTCGGGCATGGACTGGGCGCTGGCATCGGCATCCGACAGCGGCCCGGCAAGCGCAGCTGTGAGGGCGCGTGTGTGCTGCAACGCCGCCAATATGGCACGGTGATCCGATGGCAAGGTTGCGCTGTTGGTGGCCATGGGGTGGGCCCTCCCGATCTGTCAGCGGTTTGCGCCCGGCACCCAGAGGATATCGCCCGACCCGGCATTTTCGGCACGGGCCAGCACAAAAAGCAAGTCCGACAAGCGGTTGAGATAGTGGCGCGCCGGAGCGGAGACCTCGTCCCCGGCGGCCACGGCATCGCGCTCGGCCCGGCGCACGATGGTGCGCGCAAGGTGCAGATGCGTGGCCGCCGCCGTGCCGGCCGGCAGGATGAAGCTGGTCAGCGGTGCCAGCTGCGCATTGGCGGCATCGATCTGCGTCTCCAGCCATTCCACCTGCTGTGCAACAATGCGCAGCGCACCATCGATACCGGGCGGCGTGGCGACATCGGCACCAAGATCGAACAGGTCATTCTGAATGCGAGACAATATGGTATCGGCGGCGGCACTGGCGGTCAGCCGGGCGAGGCCAATGGCGGCATTTGCTTCATCCACGCTGCCCATCACCACCGGGCGGTGGCTGGCCTTGGAAACACGGCTGCCATCGACAAGCCCGGTCAATCCATCATCGCCGGTGCGCGTGTAGATGCGGTTCAGCTTGACCATGCCGGCAGTTCAGCCCGGGCGGTTGATCAGGAACAGGATCACGATGAAGAAGATCGCCAGCGCCTGCAGGGCGACGCGCAGGCTCATCATCCGGTTTGACGCCTCGCCGGTCACGTCCTTGCCGCGCGCCATGATGATGATGCCGCGCGCCAGCACCGCGAGGGTGGCGATCGCTGCGGCGACCATGAAGACAACGAGAGTCGTTTGCATGACGACAGGGTCTATCACCCTTTGCCGGGTTGAACACCGGCAATTGCGGGGGGTGCGGCAGCAAGGCCGCACAATTGCCCGCTGCCGCCAGCGCTCCGCCTGTCAGGCCAGGGAACGGGACATGATGTCTGCCGCGGTGACGCCCTGAGTGCGCAGCGCCTGCAATGTTTCGCCGGCATCACGTTTGGCCAGCCGCCGGCCATCGGCGCCCAGGATCAGCGGGTGGTGGTGATAGCGCGGCGTCGGCAGGCCGAGCAGCGCCTGCAACAGTCTTTGCACATGGGTGGCGGCAAACAGATCCTCGCCGCGCACTACATCGGTGATGCCTTGTGCGGCATCGTCCACCACCACTGCCAGCGCATAGGCGGTGCCCACGTCGCGCCGCGCAATCACGATATCGCCGCCGGCCGCGGCATCGGCCTGCTGCCAGCCGGCGCGGGCATCATGCCAGCGCAGCGGGCCTGCGCTGGCCAGCGCCGCCGCCACATCCAGCCGCCATGCCGGTGTTTGGCTGCGCTGCCGCTCGGCGCGCGCGCCGGCGTCAAGATGGCGGCAGGTGCCGGGATAGACAGGCCCCTCCGGGCCATGCGGAGCGGCGGCTGCAGCGGCAATGTCAGCGCGCGTGCAGAAACAGGGATAGGCCAGGCCGCGGTCAATCAATTGGTTCAGCGCCGCCCGGTACACATCGCGGCGCTCGCTCTGCCGCCACACCGGGCCGTCCCAATCCAGCCCCAGCCACGCCAGATCTTCCATGATCGCCGCTTCAAACTCCGGCCGGCAGCGGGCGCTGTCGATATCCTCAATCCGCAGCAGGAACCGCCCGCCGGCGTCCCGCGCCATCTGCCAGGCCAGCAGCGCTGAATACGCGTGGCCGCGGTGCAACAGCCCGGTGGGCGACGGCGCAAAACGCGTGATGAGCGGGCTGGCTGCGGCCAATTTATCCACATTATCCACAACGAAATCGGGTATTGTCATTGGACCGACATACAATTGGTTGTAAAGACGAGCCTATCACGGAGCGGCCGCTGGCGATGCGGCCCGGGGGGCACAGCCCCGGTGCGAACGGGCTCGTGACGACCAGCAGACGCTCCCGCGTGCGGGAGGGTTTTTGATGCTGACGGCGGAACTGATCGAAGAAAAATTCGTTACCGATCGACTGCTGGTGTCGCCGGAGGCCTGCCCGGCGCTGGTGCTCAACGCCGATTACACCCCGCTGTCCTATTACCCGCTCTCGCTCTGGTCGTGGCAGACGGCGATCAAGGCGGCGTTTCTGGAACGGGTGGACATCATCGCCGAATATGACCGCGAAATCCGGTCGCCCAACATCACCATGAAATTGCCTTCGGTGATTGCGCTGCGCCAATATGTGCGCCCGTCCAGCCATCCGGCCTTCACCCGTTTCAACCTGTTTCTGCGCGACCGCTTCACCTGCCAATATTGCGGCGTGCCGGGCGGCGAGCTGACCTTTGATCACGTCATCCCGCGCGCCTATGGCGGGCGCACCACGTGGGAAAATGTCACCACCGCCTGCGCGCCGTGCAACCTGAAGAAAGGCGGCCGCACCCCGGCAGAGGCGCATCTGCACCTGCTTTCCCGCCCGCAGCAGCCCTCCACCCACGAACTGCAGGCCAATGGCCGCGCCTTCCCGCCGCATCACTGCCACGAAACCTGGCGCGACTATCTCTATTGGGACATCGAGCTTCAGGCCTGAGCCAGATCGTCGATCGCGCGCGCCGCCATGTCGATGGCGATATCGGTGAAGGCGCCGTTGCCGCAATCCGAATTGGCGATGGCAATGCGGCCATGGCGCGCCCGCGCCACCATGTGCGGCATCTGATCGGGCGGCAGTTCGGGCAACCACAGATAATTATATTCCGGCGCATAGCCGTGCGGCCAGCGGTTGACGGTGATGGCGGTGATATCGCGCGCCACATCCAGGCCATTGGGGCGGAACATCGCATCCAGCTGGCTGCGGATTTCCTGCTCGAACCGTTCAAACGGCGTGTCCAGCAGCTCCGCCCGCCCGGCGCGCGCCTGATCACGCTCCGAAAGCCCCGGCGAACAGGGCGTGCGGGTGAGGAACAGCAGGATCGGCTTGTCCGGATCACGCTCGGCCCGGTAATCGCCGATGTCCACCGGCCAGTTCAGCGACACGTTGGTCCAGTAACTGCCGGGGCAGCGCACCTGCCGCACCCCGGCGTTCACGAACGGCCGCCAGTGGCGCAGCGCCACGCTGGTATAAACCAGCGGCCCTTTGACCAGATCGTGCATCGCCGCGGCCTGCGCTGCCGGCAGATCGGGCACCAGATAGGGGATGATCGCGTTCCAGCAGGCCATCACGCAGCGGCCGGCGCGGGCGCTGTGCAGTTTTCCGCTGTTCGACCAGGTGACGGTCACGCCGCCATCACGATTTTCGGCGCGCACCACCGTGCTGTTCAGGCGCACCCGCACCTGATTGCCCGGCGCGTCCAGCCGGCCATAATCCAGCCGCGCTGTCACCGCATCCTGCGGGGTGCTGCCCGGCAGGCA
>DAITMD010000143.1:0-5909 GCA_036835345.1 Sandarakinorhabdus sp.
GCATCGTTCGAACCGATCAGATCGGCCGAGGTGAAATCGCTGTCCTGATTGGTGGCGCTGTCCACGCGGCGCCAGGCATTGATCAGGGTCAGCTTGTGCTGATCCCCGATTTCCCAATCGGTCTGCAGCGAGACGCCGTAATTCTCGATTTCGTTGGTGGAGGCGAAATTGTTGAACGTCCGGAAGCTGAACGGATTGGCCGAATCAATCTTGCCGCCCAGCGCACGCACGGCATTGCCGGTCGGGCCGTCGGTCAGGTTGGCGGCGATGCAGCAATTTTCGTCGATCTTGTCGTAATCGGCGATCAGTCGGAACGACAGGCTGTCGCTGGCATTCCACAGCAGCTGGCCGCGCACACCCCAGCGGTTGCGATCGTTGAAGTCCAGATTGAGATCAGGATCGAAGGCATAGCCGTCGCGCTTGTTGAGGTTGCCGGCCAGGCTGAACGCCAGTGTTTCGGTGATCGGGCCAGTGATGTCACCGCGCAGCACCAGCGCGTTGTAATTGCCATAGGTGGCTTCCATAGAACCGCCCCAATCGAACTTGGGCGCAGCGGTGACCACGGAAATGATACCGGCCGATGCGTTCTTGCCGAACAGCGTCGATTGCGGGCCGCGCAGCACTTCCACACGCTCAAGGTTGGGCAGATCGCCGATCTGGGCGGCGGAGCGGCTGCGATAGACGCCGTCGATGAACACGCCAACCGACGGCTCGATGCCCGGGTTGTTGGCCCCGTTGCCGAAGCCGCGGATGATGAAATTGGTGTTGGCGCTGGACTGCAGCTGCGTGACGCGCAGCGAGGGCACCAGCGTCTGTATGTCGATCAGGTCGCGGACCTGCGCCTGCTGAATGGTGGCGCCATCGGTCACGGCGACGGAAATCGGGGTTTCCAAGAGGGTGGTGGCGCGCTTTGATGCGGTCACGATGATGATATCGTCTTCACCGCCATCCTGGGCCACTTCGGCAGCAGGCTCCTGCGCCGTCTGGGCCAGGGCGGGAGCGCCGATCAAGGCAAAGGGCGCAGCAACGGTGAACAACAAAGCGGCCTTACTGGCCACAGCACAAATCGACATGTAGTTCCTTCCCAAGGGTTTGTTGCGGCCGGGGGCTGGCCTTGCGACCACCGAAAGGCGGTTGGCGCCGCCGGATTACAGCCATTTCATGAAAATGCAATGGCTGCAAAGACGGCTCGGAAGGGGTTGCATTCGGCCTCGCCATGCTGCCAGCTTGTCCATGACGGCGGGGGGCTTCAGGCAGGTGGGATGGCAGACTGGGAGATTTCGACGGAGCGCCTGACCATCCGCCCGATGCGGGTGGAGGATGCCGTGCATTGGCACCGGATCCGGGCCTCTGCGCCATTTGATCCCGTGAACCGGTCGGTCGAGGAGAGCATTGCGCTGATCACCGCCATGCAGCTGCGGGCGTCGCCGGACAGCGACGGCTGGCAGCAATTTTCGGTGCTGGCGCACGATGGCCGATACGCCGGCGATCTGGGCGTGCGCTTTTCGCCGCCGTGGAATGCCAGCTGCGAGATCGGTTTTGCCATCGATCCCATGCTGCGCGGCAATGGCTATGCCAGTGAGGCGGCCGGCGGGATGATCGAACGGCTGTTCCATGCCAATCGACGCCGGGTGGTGGCGGTTACCGATGCCCGCAATCGCCCGGCACAGCGTGTGCTGGAACGCAACTGGTTCCGGCTGGAAGGCCGCTTTGTGGAAAGCTGGCGCGAAGGCGATCAATGGTATGACGAACTGACCTATGCCCGGCTGGCGCGCGAATGATGGCGGCGCAGCCCACCCCGGCAATCGTGGCGGCGTTGATCAGCGCACCGGTAAGCCGCGTGGAAGCCCTTTCGGGCGGCGCTTCATCGGCCACTTATGCTGTTGATGCGCTGCACGGCGATGGCAGTGCGTGGCCGCTGATCCTGCAATGCGCGGCCACCGGCAGCGTGCCGGAAGGCGGCCTGCCGCGCCGCGATCAGGCCTTGTTGCAGCAGCGGATGCACCGCGCCGGCCTGCCGGTGGCCGAAGTGGTGCGGGTGCTGGCACCGGAAGATGGGCTGGGCGAAGGCTTCATAATGGCGCGTCTGCCTGGCGAAGCGCTGGCGCCGAAATGGCTGAAGATACCGGAATATGCGCCGGCGCGCAGCGCCATGACGGCCGAGGTGGCCGGGGTGTTGGCACAGCTGCACCGGGTGCCGTTGGCCGAGGTGGCCGATCTGGCGCTGCCGACAGGCAGCACAGCCCAGTCGTTGGCGCGGATGTTTGCCAATTATCGGCGCTTTGGCGTGAATTCGCCGGTGTTCGATCTGGCCTTTGCCTGGCTGAAGGAACGGGTGGAGGATCGGCCGGCCACCACGCTGGTGCATGGTGATTTCCGGTCCGGCAATTTTCTGGTCGCGCTGCACGGCCTGGTGGCGGTGCTGGATTGGGAACTGGCGCATACCGGCGATGGCCATGAAGATCTGGGCTGGCTGTGCTGCAATTCCTGGCGATTTGGCGTGTGGGATCGGCCGGTGGGCGGCTTTGGCCAGCGCGATGAACTTTATGCCGCCTATGAAGCGGCCGGTGGCGGGCCGGTTGACCGGGCCCGGGCGGCGCTATGGGAAGTATGGGGCACGCTGAAATGGGGCATTGCCTGCCTGCAATTGGGCGATGACCATGTGTCGGGCCGGCTGCGTTCGGTGGAGCGCGCCGCCATCGGACGCCGGGTTTCCGAGGTGGAGCTGGACCTGATGCACCTGCTGAAATTCGGGAGCGTGTGATGGCCGAACAGATTGAAGCGGCAGCGCTGGTGGAAGCGGTGGCACAGTTTATCGCGGAATTGGCACCCGACCTGTCGGGCCGGAAGGCCTTTCACGCCAAGGTTGCGCAGAACGCGCTGGCCATCGTGGCGCGCGAGCTGGCCCAGCAACCGCAGGCACGCGAGCGCGCAATATTGGCCGATGTGCTGGGCGAAGCGGCCGAACTGGACGCGCTGCGGGCGCGCCTGTGCGCAGATCTGCGGGCAGGTGCGAAATCCGTGGACACGCCGGGCCTGCTTGATGCGCTGCTGGCGGTGGCGCAGGCCAAATGCGCGGTCGACAATCCCCGTTATGCCACACTGAAGCGCCTGACGACCTGACCCGTTTCGGGGTCAGCCGTCCTGCATCGCCAGCCAGTGCCTGAGCACGTCCAGATAGGCGGAGGGGTTGTCGTTCATGATGCTGTGGGCGGCATCAGGGATCTCGGCGAATTCGGCACCGGCACTGCGGGCGAAACCGCGGATTGTGGCGGGCCGGGCTTCGTCATGCTCGCCGGCCACAAACAGGCTGCGGCCGCCGTCCAGCCGCGCCAGCAGCGGCCTTCCATCATAATCCTTAAGCGTGCCAGAGGCAGCGAATTCGGCGCGGCCCCACATGTGATTGTAGATGCCGGGGCTGAACGGGACGGGCAGGGCATCGCGGTAGGCAGCAATGGCGGCCGGCGGTTGGCGCTGGCGCACGTGGCGGGCGTAAAAGGCATCAGTTGCCGCCTGACAGGCCCGTTCCGGCGCTGCGCCCGGCGTATCACAGCGATCGAGCAGATCGCGCACTTCAGGCGGCATCCCGGCTTTCAGCAGCGCCGCATCCTGCAGCCAGACTGTGGTGGCGACCAGGGGCGATTGCAGCACCACCCCGGCCAGCGCCGGCGGGCGGCTTGCGGCATATTCCAGCGCAATGGTGCCGCCCCAGCTGCCGCCCACCACATGCCAGCGCGATATGCCGAAATGGCTGCGGATTGCCTCAAGCTCGGCCAGGAAGCGCGGGATCTGCCAGTTGGCCGGATTGCCGGGGCGATCGGACCGGCCTGAATCAAGCTGGTCATACAGGATCACCGCCCGCTCATCCGCCAGCGCCGTGGCATTGAGCCAGCCCCAGTGCGAGCTGCCGGGGCCGCCATGGATGAACACCACCGGCAGCCGTCCGCTGCCAGTGGCGCCATTCAGCCGCGCATAAACGCGCCCGCCGGGCACATCGATCATCGCATCACGCCCCGGCGTAATGCGGATGCCCGGCGCCGTTGCTCCTTCGGCCATTGTCTGCCCCGCCAGCCGGGCCGGCAACAGGCTGGCCAGGCCGGCTGCCAGCAGTGCGCGCCGACCCATCAAGCGGTGCGTTCCAGCACCACCGGCAATTTGCGGAACCCGTGGACGAAACATTGCGCGACATATTCCGCCGCACCGGTCTGGCGCGGAAACACCCGGCGCGCCAGCAGTTCCTCCAGCAGTACGGCAATCTGCAGTTCTGCCAGCCGGGCGCCCACGCAGCGGTGGACTCCAAAGCCGAACGACAGATGGCGGCGGGCATTGCTGCGGGTGATGTCGAACGTCTCGGCATCGGGAAAAACGCTCTCGTCGCGGTTGCCGCTGATGTACCACAGCACGATCTTGTCGCCCTTTTTCACCGCGTGCCCGGCAATGTCGGCATCGTCCACGGCGGTGCGGCGCATATGGGCCAGCGGCGTCTGCCAGCGCAAAACTTCGGATATCGCGTTGGGGATCAGGCTGTGATCCGCCTGCAGCTTGGCCCATTCGCCGTCATGGCGGTTGAAGGCTTCCACCAGTCCCGACATCGAATTTCGGGTGGTGTCGTTGCCGCCCACGATCAGCAGGATGTAATTGCCGGTGCGTTCCTGAAACGGCATGTCGCCCATGGCGTTGCTGTGCGCCATCGCGCTGATCAGATCGCCAGTGGGCGGCCTGGCCTTGCGCTGCGCCATCAGCGCATCAAGTGCGTGCGTCATGTCGATCAGATGCTGCTGCCGGATATCCTTGGTGGCAGGGTTCAGCGCGGCCTCGATATCGCCGCCCCAGTCCGACCACAGGGTAAGATCGCGGCGCTTTTCCCACGGATAATCAAACAGGATCGCCAGCATGCCGGTGGTCAGCTCGATGGAAACACGGTCAACCCAGTCGAATTCCTCGCCGATCGGCAGCCCGTCCAGCAATTCCTTGGTGCGTGCCTTCACCTCCACGGCCATGCGGGCGATTTCCGATGGCCCGAAGGCCGGCGCCACCACCCGCCGCTGATCGCTGTGGCGCGGCCGGTCCATGGCGATGAACTGCGGCAGATTATATTCGCCGAACAGATCGACCACGGTGATGCCGCCAAATTCGTGGCTGGAGGAGAAGATATCGGGCCGCGCCTCCACCGCCATGATATCAGCATGGCGGTTGACCGACCAGAACGGACCGAACGGGCTGTTGGGCTGGTGATGCACCGGCGCCTCTTCGCGCAGCCGGGCAAATACCGGACGCCAGCTGTCGTTGGCATAAAGCGTCGCATCCGACACATCGATGGCGCTGACCGGCACGTCAGCACTGAAACCGGGAACAGGTGCAATGGTCGCCATGGTCGATATCCTCCCCAAAGTGAGCGCCGCCTTCTGGCAGTCGTTTCGGCGATGCTATCCTGAAGCGGTTCCCTGAGCGAGTCCCCACGATGGCCATTCCAGATCACGGCAATATCAATGTCGCAATCGATCCAACCCGCGATCAGGTGCGGGCCTTGCGCGATCAGGGCCGCGATGGCCCGGTGGTGATGCTGAACTTGCTGAAATTTCATGAGATCGCCCGCTATCCGGCGGAAATGGCGATGGCGCCCTGTTCGGGCGAAGCTGCCTATGCTCGTTATCAGCACGCCTTCACCGTGGCGGTGGGCGGGATCAGCCAGGCCGATGTGATTTACGACGGCCCGTGTGAACAGGTGTTCATCGGGCAGGCCGGCAGCGCTGAGGCGGATTGGGACAAGGCGCTGTTGGTGCGTTACCCCAGCCGCCAGCATTTCCTCGCGATGATGGCCAACGACGGTTATCGCGACGCGCTGGTGCATCGCTATGCCGGGCTGGCGCGGACCGTGCTGATCCAGTGCGGCTGATAGGGCGCGGCTG
>DAITMD010000144.1:0-5862 GCA_036835345.1 Sandarakinorhabdus sp.
TGCTGATCGGCGGGTTCACGATCTTTCTGGCGATGATCGTCGGGTTCATCGTGACAAGCTTTTATCATCCCTTCTTCCTGGCCTTCAATCTGGTGCTGATCCTGCTGCTTTATGCGGTCTGGGCGATCTGGTCGAAGGGAGCGATGAAGACGTCGATCGTATTGTCCCACGAAAAATACAACGCCGCGCATTTTCTGGAAACCGTTGGTGCCTCCAATGGCTTCTACAAGTCCG
Organism: Sandarakinorhabdus sp.; assembly: GCA_036835345.1. Taxonomy (GTDB): domain Bacteria; phylum Pseudomonadota; class Alphaproteobacteria; order Sphingomonadales; family Sphingomonadaceae; genus Sandarakinorhabdus. The sequence continues at coordinate 235 of DAITMD010000144.1, forward strand.
CCCGGCACATCGATTATGCGCTCAATCGTGCCGAGGAAGTGACGGCGAATTACGTTGCGGCGCATGCCAATCACTTCCGCTATCAGTTCCCGCAGACCATCGCCTTTTATTTCCTTTATGCGGCTGCCAGTGCCGGCCTGCTCGCGCTGGGCGGCTGGCTGGTGATCCAGGAACAACTGTCGATCGGGCAGCTGGTGGCGGCTGAGCTGATCCTGGCCGGGGTGTTCGCCGGCATGAACAGCCTCTACACCTATCTGGACGACTGGTATGATCTGGTTGCCTCGATCGAGGAACTCTCGCTGCTCTATGGGCTGAAGCAGGAGGTGGCGGCACCCGCCGGGCTGGCGCCGCCCCACAGTGGCGGGCTGGCGCTCAATCAGGTGCGGGTTGCCCTGCCGCTTGGCCAGGCGGAACTCAACCTGCAGATCGATGAAGGCAGCCGTCTTGTCTGTCAGGGCGTGCCTGGGATGGAGCGTGAGTTTGCCGATCTGCTCAAACGGCTGGATCAGCCCACGACCGGCATGATCATGCTGGGCGGCGTGGACATTTCGCTGATGGACCCGCTGGCGCTGCGGTCAGACGTGATGGTGCTGGACAGGGCCGCCATCGTGGAATCGACGATCGCCGATTATCTGAGGCTGGCCAATCCGGCCAAGAATGCCGCCGATCAGATGGCGGCGCTGCAGCTGGTGGGATTGAAGGACCGGGTGGCGCTGATGCCGAACGGACTGCACACAAGGCTGTCATCCACCGGTGCACCGTTCAGCGTGTCGAAGATGATGCAGCTGAAACTGGCCGCGGCCGTGCTTTCGGAACCGCGCATCCTGGTGATGTCACCGTTGTTCGATACGCTGACCATTTCAAGGTTGAAGGCCGTGTTCAGCCATTTCAAGGGCAAGCCCACCACCATCCTGTATTTCAGCAACCGGCCCGAAGCACTGGCGCTGGATGGCTGGCTGTGGATGGGCCTTGACCGGCAGGTGATCACCCAAAGTCGCAGCGAGTTTGACAGACTGCGCGGCGCTGCCGGCCGGGAGACCGAAGATGGGGACTGATCCCGGCACCCGTATCGCGCTGCCCGAGGGCCATTTCCAGACGCTGCGCCGGCTGCATCCGCCGCCGGTGATGCGGATGCTTGGCCGCATGATCGTGATCGGCATCATCATCTTCATCCTGTTCATCACGCTGGTGCCGTGGGTGCAGACGGCGCAGGGCGCCGGGCAGGTGATCGCCTTTGATCCGCGTGACCGGCAGCAGAATATCACCGCGCTGGTGCCCGGCCGGATCGAGCGCTGGTATGTGACTGACGGCGCCAGCGTGAAGGCCGGCGAGCCGATCGCGCGGGTGATCGATCTGGATCCGGAATTTCTGTCTCGCCTGCGCGCCGAGCGCGGCCAGAAGCTGGCGGAAATGGCCGCCACCGAAGCGGCGATGGCGACCGCGCAGCGCGACGTAAACCGCATGCAGCGGCTGTTTGCCGAAGGGCTGGCGGCGCGGCGGGACATGGAACTGGCGCAGATCAAGGTCGCTGATTACGCGGCCAAGCTGGCGGCGTCGCGGGCGGATATCAACCGCATCGATGTCAACCTGCGGCGGCAGTCGGAACAATTGATCCGGGCGCCGCGCGATGGCCGCATCCTGCGCGTGAGTGCCATCGATACCGCCACCATCGTCAAGCAGGGTGATGTGCTGGCCACCTTCGTGCCCGAACATTCGCGGCGCGTGGTGGAACTTTATATCGATGGCCGCGACGTGCCGCTGATCAACGTCGGTCGCCGGGTCAGGCTGGAATTTGAAGGCTGGCCGGCGATCCAGTTTTCCGGATGGCCATCGGTGGCCAAGGGCTTTTTCGATGGCGAAGTGGCTGCGCTGGATCTGAATGCCTCCCCCAACGGCCTGTTCCGCCTGCTGGTCACACCGTCGCCCGATCGCGATCCCTGGCCGCCGGAACAATCGGTGCGGCTTGGGGCCAAGGTGCGCGGCTGGGTGCAGATGAACACCGTGCCGATCTGGTTTGAACTGTGGCGCGTGCTGAACGATTTCCCGCTGCAGTTCAGCCGGCCCAACGCGGCGCCAGCCGTGAACGGCGAGGCCCCGGCCGCAAAGGGCAGCAATGCCGCCGCATCAGCCAATTAAGGCTGTGCTGCTGGCTGCCGGGTTGGCGCTGCTGCTGCCAGTAGCCGCCACCGCCCAGCAGACCGCAAGCCGCGAACTGGAAGCTGATGCGCGCATCGCTGCGCGGCCGCTGCCTGCCGCCGCCCAGCCGCTTGGTCTGGATGAAGTTCTGGCCGCCAGCCGTTTTCATGCGCCGCAGGTGCTGGAAGCGCTGGCACGGGTGCGCGGCGCCGAAGCGCGCCTGCTCACCACCGAAGGCGCGTTCGACACGCTGTTCAATGCCAATCTGGAAACCCGGCCCACCGGTTTCTACAGTGGCAGCGACGTGGGCGTGCGCGTGATGCAGCCGCTGGTCGGCAACGGCGGCAATGTCTATGCCGGCTATGATCTGTCGCGCGGCAGTTTTCCCACCTATCAGGCGGATCGCTTCACGGCACGCTATGGCCGGTTCACCGCAGGCACGCTGTTTGCGCTGCTGCGTGATCGCGACATCGATGAACGCCGCTTCAACCGCGCGCTGGCCAGTGCCGATATTGTGCTGGCCGACAATGACCAGTTGATGGTGGCGATCGGCGTGCAGGCGCGCGCGATCGCGGCATGGAACAACTGGGTGATCGCCGGGCAGCGGGTGGCGGTGTACAAAAGCCTGCTGGCGCTGGCGCTGGACCGGCAGGCCGGGTTCAAGCGGCAGGTGGCCGAAGGGCTGCGGCCGCGCATCCTGCTGACCGAGAATGAACAGAATATCCTGCGCCGCCAGACATTGGTGGTGCAATCGGAACAGGCGCTGGAACAGGCAGCGGTGGCATTGTCGCTGTTCTGGCGGGATAGCGACGGCAAATCCCAGGTGCCCGGCCCGGAACGGCTGCCGCAGCGGCTGGGTTCGCCGCTGCCCATTGCCGATGATCTGATGGCCGCCATCGAAGGCCGGCCCGATCTGCGCGTGGTGGATGTGCGGATCGCGGCGGCTCGGCAGCGCGTGGCGCTGGACCGCAACAATTTCCTGCCCAAGCTGGATCTGAAGGCCGAGGTGAACCAGTATGTGGGCGACGAAGGCGTGGGTGGACGACCCTACACCGGAACGGAAAGCAAGCTAGGCATCACCCTGTCGGTGCCGCTGCAGCAGCGCACGGCGCGGGGCCGCCTGGGCCAGACGCTGGCCGATATCGAGGGTTTTCAGCAGCGCCGCCGCTTTCTGGAGGATCAGATCAGGGTGGAGATCAGCGGGCTTTCGATCGCCGCCCGCCAGTCCCGCCGGCTGCTGGGCATCGCCATCGACGAACAGGATCGCGCCCTGGCCATGGCCAGCGCCGAGCGGCGGCGCTTTCAGGAGGGCGCGTCGGATTTCTTCGTGGTCAATCTGCGCGAGGAAGCCGCCGCCGACGCACAGGTCCGCCGGCTGGACGCCAATTTCCGGCAGATTGTTGCCCACGCCGATCTGGCCGCTGCCACCGCCGATCTGCAGGCGCTCGGGCTGGCTGGCCGATGATGGCCCGCCGCCACAGCGGCCTGATGTTCATCGCCGTCTGCGTGGCGGCGCTGGCCCTGCGCCTGTTGCTGCCCGCCGGGTTTATGCCGGCAGGCAATGGTTTTGCGCTCAGCATCTGCGGATCGGCGGCTGGGCAGGATGCGGGGCAGCCGGCAGATGGTGCCGATACCGCCTGTGATTTCGCCCTGTCTGGCGCGCCGTTGCTGCTGGCGGCGGCCGCATTTTTGCTGCTGCCGCTGCTGCCGGTGCTGCCCTTGCCTGCCATCGCGCCGCCCCTGCCTGCCATGCGCCGGCATCGGCCTTGTCCACCTGGCCGCGGGCCGCCGCGTCTCTGAAACCGCCGTTTGCCCGGCCCGCCCGGGCAGGATCTGCTCTTTCAGGGACAACGAAAATGCGATCAATATTGCTTGCCGTGGCCGTGGCCATGGCTGCGCCCGCTGCGGCGCATGATTACCGTATCGGCGCACTGGCCATCGATCATCCGGTCATCCGCGTGGCCAGCCCGCAATCGAAAACCGGCGCTGGCTTCATGACCATCACCAACCGCGGCAAGACACCGGATCGGCTGATTGCGGTGGAAACCGCTGCGTCGGCCCGGTCCGATCTGCACGGCACGGTGGCTGCGGGGAACGTGATGCAGATGCGCGCGCAGGCCGGCGGTGTGCCGGTGCCGGCCGGCGGAACGGTGACGTTCGCGCCCGGCGGGCTGCACGTGATGTTCATCGGCCTGAAGGCGCCGGTGCCCAGCGGCACGATGATCAAGGCCCGGCTGCGGTTCGAAAAGGCCGGCAGCGTTGACGTGCAGTTCAAGGCGGAGCCGGCCGCAACCGCCCACCACCACTGATCGACAAGAAGGAGACTGATGATGAAGATGATGATGCTTGCCGCCGCCGCCCTGCTGGCCGCGCCGGCCGCCGCCCAGGATGCTGCCGCGGGTGAAAAGGCCTTTGTGCAATGCAAGGCCTGCCACAGTGTTGTTGCCGGGCAGAACCGCATCGGCCCGTCGCTGGCCGGCGTGGTGGGGCGCAAGTCGGGCAGCTATGACAAGTTCACCTATTCGGCGGCCATGAAGGCCAAGGGCGTCACGTGGACCGAGGCCAATCTCGATGCCTATCTCACCAAGCCGGCAGCCTATGTGCCGGGCACAAAGATGGCCTTTGCCGGCATCGCCGACGCCAAAAAGCGCAAGGATGTGATCGCCTATCTGAAGACGTTGAAATAAGCCCTGCCGCCGCCGGCCCGGTGTCTTACCCGAGCCGGCGGTTCAGCGTGAGGTTCAGCACATGATTGCCGGCATTCGGGCCGGGCCGGTTGATGTGCTGGTACATATAGCCGGCTTCGAAATTGAGGCGTTTGCCCAGCGGCTGCAGCCAGCCGACAAAGGCGCGCTGCTGATCAAAGCCGCCGCGCGCGCCCCAATCCGTGCTGTTGAAGGCGACGAAGGTTTCGGCCCAGCCCAGCGGCCCGGCCGTGCCGGGGCCATCAAGCGGCTGCTGCACCCGCCACAGCATGCGCAGCCGCCAGCCGGTATCGTCGGCGCCCACGACCGTGCGCTGCTCCAGCCGCCAGCGGGTGATGAGCACAAAGCCGTTCGGCCGGCGCAGCACCGGCCCCATCACCTGCTGCCAGAAGCGATTCTCGTCGCTGGTGATGCCGGGGGCGGGATTGTTGTGCTGATAATGATAGCCGGCGTGGAAATCGATGTCGTTTCTGGTGCGGATGCCCACTGCGACGCGGGCGATGCTCTGGCCAACGCGGCCAAGGTCGCTGGTCAGCCGCGGCTGGGCTTCCGCCCACAACAGCAGGTTGCCCTCCACCGGGCCTTGCGCCAGCAGGGTGTTCCAGCTCTGCACATCCTGCGCAGCGGCAGGAGCGGCAAACAATATGGCGACAAGGAATAGGCGCATCACGGTCCACTGCCGCGCCATTATGTCAGCGCTATGACCGCTCAGGCCCGAAGCATCGAAAAATCGAACGGCAGCCGGCGCAGCCGCACGCCGGTGGCAGCGAAAATCGCGTTGGCCAGC
>DAITMD010000145.1:0-5830 GCA_036835345.1 Sandarakinorhabdus sp.
TTCGATGCGGTGATGGGCGAGGCCCAGCGTGATCAGATCGCCCTTCATGTCGGTGAGCGCGCTGCGGGCCGCGCTCAGCACGGCCGGCGTCGATGCCAGCTTTGCCGCCAGATCGGCGCGGGCCGCCTTGTCCTTCAGCGGCAGGTTCGGCGGGCTCCACGCCGTGTCCGCCTTCGGGCCCCAGCCGATGTCCAGCGTCGCCCACCACGACGGGTCGCGCTGCCACTGGCGCAGATGGCGATGCTGAAACAGCACGGAGCGCATATCGGCCAGCGCGATCATCCAGTCGGCCCGCTCCGCCACCGGCCACGCGCTGTCGTCCATGGCCTCCAGCCGGGCCAGCGCCGCGCGTGCCGCCGCCTCGCGGCGCGCCATGGCGGCCGGCGAATGATCGGGAACATGCGCCTTGGCAGCAAATGCGATGTCGCTGCGAAACTGCTTGTAGAGCGTGACCAGTTCGGCGTGGGTGGCGGCAAGCGCATGCGACGGGGCCAGCGCGATCAGCGCGGCAACGCCGGAAAGGACAAGGCGGTTCATTGCATCACCTCCATGGCCGCCACTTCATCGGTTTCGCCCAGCCACTGCCAGCGGATCAGGCTCATCGGGATCATGCCGAAACTGCCCAGCCGATCGTAAAAGCCCTTCACGGTAAAGCTGCCGCCGGGCAGGCCGGCGCGTTCCTTTTCGGCCAGTTCGGCAAACAGCCGCTCCACCTGCGCCTTGCCGGTGATGTAGCTGGGGCCATAGCCGGGATGCCTGAGATAGAGCGACTGTTCAAAGCCCAGCAGCGGCAGATCGGGGCTCATCCAGCCGTTGGGCGTGCGCGCCACCTGCATGGCCATCGCCGCTTTCAGATCGATCTGGTTGGCCTGTGCATAGAGCGCTGCCAGCCCGCGCGCGGCGCGCTGCGCCTGCATGATCCACACGACCTCTCTGGCGCGCGGTTCCTTGTCGAACAGGCCGGCATCCAGCATCATCGCTTCCATGGCGGTGGCATTGCCTTCGGCGCGGCTCAGCCAGATATTGTAGAGCAAGGGCCCGCGCCGGATGGGGGATGGGTGCGGGTGGGCCACCATTTCGGCCAGATCCCACCAGTGATAGAAATGCGCGAACAGGCTGTTGGGCGCGCGGCCCTGCGCGATGGCGAAGAAATTCTGCCGCTCCGGCGGGAGCCATTTGCCGATGCGCTTTTGCAGTTCCGGCTTCATCCACGGCTGAATGGTGGCGACGCCGGTTTCGTCCATGAAGCGGATGAAATGATCGATGTCGGCATTGCTCTTGGCATCCCATTCGGCCTGATTGCCCGGACTGGTCAGTGCCGGCAGCTGCTTGTGATTATTCTCTTCCAGCCGCAGGCCGGCGTGGGCGCGGGCCAGTTCACGCTTGAGGATCGCCACTTCGTCGGCCCAAGTGTAGGGCGACAGCTGGACGTGGCGCAGATACCAGTCATAAGCCGCGATCCCGACGCCGGACGGGCCGGTTTTCTTCGGCGCTTCGGCCTTCACCCAGCCAATGAAACCCTCGGTTGCGGCCAGCGCATCGGCGACCGCCTGCTCCAGCGCCCGGTGGCCCTTCACCTTGCCCTGCAGGGCCCGAAGCGCTTCGGCCTGCTCGCCCAGGCCCACGATACTTGCCGCCCACAGATCGCCGGCATTGCCAGTGAGGTTGCGCTCAGCCTGCGCCAGCAGCGGCGGGATATGCGCCAGTTCGCCGGCCAGCCGGGCCGCCGCCGGCTTGCTGAGCGGGAAGCTGTACTGCCACAGCTCGACCGGCGCGGCGTGCACCGGGCCTTCGTGGGCGGGCGTGTCGGACTGGGCGGTCCAGACGGAGACATACCAGGCCGGATCGCGCGTCCACGGCTGCGCCACCTCCAGATCGAATTTCAGGCCGTTCATTTCGGCGCGGACGAGCTGCCAGTCCACCTTGTCGGCCACCGTCCAGCCCTTGGTGTCGATCGCCGCCAGCCGTGCCTCAAAGGCCTTCAGACCCTCGGCGCGGGCGGCGTTGGCGGGCGGCGTGTAATCCGGCACGCCGGCCGCCGTGGCGCCCTGAAAGCGCCGCCAATCGGCGAACAGCGCGTGCAGATCGGCCGGCGTGGCCGCGGCGGCGGGCAGCGCGGCCAGCAGCATGGCGGTAAACATCACGAACAGGCGCTTCATCGCCGTCTCCCCCAAAATCCAGACGCCTGTTGTGGCATATTTTGTTCGCAGGGCAAATATTGGTTCGCACAGCGGATGCGCTGGATCACAGCCCGGCGTTACATTTCTGCCTGGGCCTTCAGCCACGCCGCCGCCTGCGCCGGGGTGCGCTTGTTCTCGGCCCGGTCGGCCTGCCAATTGGCTTCGCGCATCGTCTCCACCGGGATTTTCCCTTCATAACGGGCCAACCGTCGGGCCAGCGCCTCCTGCCCCGGCGCGACCAGCAGCAGCGCATCATAGGCCGGCAGTGCGCCGCGATCATCGGCCAGCAGCACCACATCAGCATCGGCCAGCGCACCATCGCTGCTGTAGGCGGTGATCACATCGGCACGGCCTTCCTTCAGCGCTGCCACCATCAACACCGGCGTGAAGGCGCGGATGGCAGCAAAGTTCAGGCCATAGGATTTCTGCAGCGCCGCCCACTCCTCGCGCGATTGAAATTCCAGATCGGTGGCCAGCCGCAGCGCCGGCCGCACCCGCGCCAGATCGCTGATGGTGCGCACGCCCAGCCGTTCGGCAAGGCCGCGCTTCATCGCCAGCGCATAGGCGTTTTCAAAGCCCAGCCGCGCCGCGACCGTAACGCCGTAGCGCGCCTTGAGTTCGCGTTGCAGGATCGGCAGCATCTGCGCGCGCGGCAGCACATCGCTGCGCCCCAGCGCCTGCGTCCACAGCGTGCCGCTGTAATCGATGGAGATATCGATGCCGCCGGCGGCCAGGCTCTGGAACGCGATGCCCGAACCCAGGCCAGAGCGCACCGCCACCGGCTGGCCTTCGGCGCGCAGATCTTCGGCCACCAGTTCGGCAAGAATATACTGCTCCGAAAAGGTCTTCGTGCCGATCACCAGTTCCGGCGCAGCGCTGATCGGGCGGGTATTCCACCACCAACCGGCCACGCCTGCCCCCAGCAGCGCCAGCAGCGCGAGGCCCGCCAGCGCCGGCGGCCAGCGGCGGCGGGCAATGCCGGCTTCGCACAGGCCCAGCGCCGCATCGACGATCAGCGCCAGCGCGGCAGCGGCGGCGCAGCCCACCAGCACCTGCCGCCAATCCTGCAGTTGCAGGCCGGCAAAGATCAGATCGCCGAGGCTCTGCTGGCCGACCATGGTGGCCAGCGTGGCGGCGCCGATGGTCCACACCGCGGCGGTGCGCAGGCCGCCGATCACCACCGGCGCGGCCAGCGAAAGCTCGACGTGGAACAGGCGCTGGCTGTGGCTCATGCCGATGGCGCGGGCGGCATCGCGCACCTCATCGGGAATCGCCGCCAGCCCGCCCGCGCCGCCGCGCAGCAGCGGCAGCAGCGCATAAAGCGCCAGCGCCAGCAGCGATGGCAGCAGGCCCAGCGACGGCACGGGTAGCCCGGTGAGGCTGCGGACCAGCACCAGCAGCGGAAAGAACAGCGCCAGCAGCGCCAGCGCCGGCACCGTCTGCACCACGCTGGCCATGCCCATCACGCCGCGCCTGAGCCACGGCCGCCCCGGCATCAGCAGCACCAGCGGCGTGGCCACGATCAGCGCCAGCAGCAGCGCCGCTGCGCTGATGGCCAGATGCGCCGCCAATGCGCCCGGCAATGTTGCCAGCGCGTTGTTCATGGCCGGCCCAATCCCGCCAGCGCACGGCCCTGCGCCAGCGGCGCGGCAACCAGCGCCTGCACCGCGGCGGCGGGATTGGCCACGATGCTGGCCGGTGCGCCGGCGGCCACGATACGCCCACCATCCAGCACCAGCACGATATCGGCGCGCAGCAGCGCATCGGCCAGATCGTGGGTGACCAGCAGGGTGGTCAGTCCTTCGGCCCGGTGCAGCGTCTCCAGCCGATCGGCCAGCGCGAGCCGGGTTTCGGGATCGAGGGCACCGAAGGGTTCATCCAGCAGCAGCATGCGCGGCCGCGCCGCCAACGCCCGGGCCAGCCCCACCCGCGACACCTGCCCGCCCGACAATTCGCCCGGAAACCGCGTGGCCAGCCGTTCGGGCAGTTCCAGCAGCGCCATCAGTTCCGCGGCGCGGGCCATGCGCTGCGGCTGCGGCCAGCCCAGCAGCCACGGCACGGCGGCGATATTATCGGCCACGCTCCAGTGCGGAAACAGCCCGCCACCCTGCACCGCATAACCGATGCTGCGCCGCACCAGCAGCGGATCAAGGCCGGCCAGATCATCGCCGAACAGGGTGATCCGCCCGGCATCAGGCGTGACCAGCCGGCCGACCAGCCGCAGCAGCGTGGTCTTGCCGGCACCCGATGCTCCCACCAGCGCCACCTGTGCGCCGGCCGGGATGGCCAGATCGATGCCGCTGAGCACCGGGTGGCCATCAAGCATCACCGAAACGCCGGTCATGGCCAGCGCATCGGAACCGGCGTGAAGATTGGTGGGAGCCATCGCCCCGTTGTGGCACAGAGCGCCCGGCAGCCCAAACCCGGCAAATCGGGCCGGCCGTGCGTCAAATGCCGGGTTTCACCGTTTCGTCACTGGTCTGACGCCGCGCCGGCAGCTAATCAGCGCGACATGTCGAAACTGTTGCCACTTGTTTCGCTTGGCGCTGGCGGGCTTGCCGCGCTGGGTTTTGCACCGCTGGAGCTGTGGCCGCTCACGCTGGTCGGGCTGGCGCTGCTGCTCTGGCTGGTGTCGCGCAGCGGCGGCGCCTGGGCGGCGGCGGGCCATGGCCTGTTGTTCGGCACCGGCCTGTTCGGCGTGTCGCTGAACTGGATCGCCACGGCGTTTACCTATCAGGCCAAGATGGATCCGATGCTGGGCTGGGCCGCAGTAGCCAGCCTGGCGCTGTATCTGGCGCTGTTCACTGCGGTGCCGGCCGGGCTGGCGGTGCGGCTGGCGGGGCCGAACCCGGATGCCCGGATGCTGATGCTGATCGGCCTGATGGTGCCGGCCGAATGGCTGCGCGGCATCGCGCTGACCGGCTTTGCGTGGAACCCGCTGGGGGCGATCTGGCTGCCGGTGGCGGGCATGGCGCAGCTGGCGGCGACTGGCGGCGCCATTGGCCTGAGCCTGATTGCCCTTATATGTGCGGCGGCGCTGGTGTGGCTGGCGGGCGGGCCGGCGCGGAGCACGCGGCTGGCGGGCGGCGGCCTGCTGCTGGCGGCGGGCATCACCGCGCTGCTGGGGCAGACCCGCGTTCGCATCGGCGATCTGCCCGGTGCGCGGCTGGTGGTGGTGCAGCCCGGCATCGGCCAGGGCGAACGTTATGATGCCGGCACCCAAGAGCGGCATCTGCAGACCTATGAAACGCTCACCCGCGCTGCGCTGGAGCGGGCGGCGCGCGAAGACGGCGTGGCGCTGCCTGATGCGCGCATCGCTGAAGTCGATCCGGGCGCGGTGGATGCACTTGATTCGCCGATCGGCCCGTTCGCCGAAAAGGTGACCGGCAATATCGAAATGCCGGTGGACAGCAGCCTGACCGCTCCCACCGTGTCGAACGCGCTGATCGGCGACGACGCCCTGCCGCCGGCCGCCGCCGCCAGCGGCAAGGCCGCGCGCAAGGTGGTGGTGCTGTGGCCGGAAGGTGCCATTGATGGCCTGCCGGAGCGCGATCCGGCGCTGCTGGCGCGGCTGTCGGCCCTGCTGGCCAAAGACGATATATTGCTGGCCGGCGGCACCGGGGTGCGCACCGATCGCAGCAGCGGCGAGA
>DAITMD010000146.1:0-5815 GCA_036835345.1 Sandarakinorhabdus sp.
GCACGCCGGCCAGTCGCAGCACAATCGGCACCGGCAGGATCAGGCCGGCAATCAGGCCGATGATGATGGCACCGCGTTTCTTGCCCACGGCGCGGGTGGCGATGGGGGCCATCACCGATCCGATGATGGCCGAAACAAACACGCTGGCGGTGATCAGGCCGATCTGCGGCGGCGAAAAGCCCCAGAAATAGGCCGAGAAATAGAAGGACAGCGATGCCGAAAGCCCGGTCGCCACGGCGCCCACCATGGCCGCGCCAAACAGTGCGATAAAGCTGCGATTGGCCAGCGTTTCGAAGATTTCGCGGAACACCGTGCGTAGCGAGATGTCGCGCCGCGGCGGCGGCTGGCGCAGGTGAGCGATGCGGCCATGCGTGCCCAGCGACGAAACCATGATCGCCGTGAAGATCAGCACCGAAGCGATGATGCCATACAGCTGATAGGCATCGCGGTTGAACTGCCCGTTGGGGATGGTGGCGGTGGCAAACATCGGAAACAGCACGGCGAAATTCACCACTGTCATCAGATTGCCGCCGGTCCAGCCGAAATAGTAACGCCAGCCCAAAAGCGACGAGCGCTGCACATAATCGGTGGCCAGTTCCGGCGCCAGCGCGGTGCTGGGCGTTTCGTAAAGGGTGATGGCGGTGCGGATCAGCACGGCCAGCCCCAGCAGATACCAGAACAGCGACGCCTCAGGCCAGCCGGCCGGCGGGTTCCAGATCAGGAAATAGGTGAGCGCCACCGGCAGCGCCGAGGCATACATGAACGGATGTCGCCGCCCCCAGCGCGAGCGCAGATTGTCGGACCAATAGCCCACGATCGGGTCGCTGATCGCATCGACAACCAGCGCGATGGTGATCGCCAGCCCGACCAGCCGGGCATCCAGCCCGATCACCTGGCTGTAAAACAGCAGCAGGAAATAGCTGAAGCCGCCATCCTTGATGCCATAAGCCGCCGCCCCGAAGCCATAGGCCAGCTTGGTCCGAAGCGCTGGTGCATCAGCAGATGCTGCGACCGTCATGCTTTCCACCCCCGGGGCCGGGCCTGATTGTGGCTCCATATCAGAGCATTATTGGCACGCTGGACGAGGCTGTAAAGCCGGCGGCGATCAATGCGCCGCCAGCCACGCCATCAGCCAGCGCGCGGCCGGGCCGGGGCTGTGGTCCGGCCGGTGCAGCAGTTCGATGGCATAGAGCGTGCCGGGCCAATCGGGCAGGGCCAGCCGCACCAGCGTGCCCGCCGCCAGATCGGCCTCCACCATCGGCAGCGGCATGTTGCCCCACCCGGCGCCGGCCCTGAGCAGGGCAAGCTTGGCGCTCAAGTCCGATAGCCGCCATGTGCGCGGGGAGAGCACGCCAAAGTCCCGGCCTTCGGTGCGGCGCGACCGGTCGGACAGCACCAGTTGCAGGTCCCGCGGCGCCTCGCCCGGCGGGATGCCGCTTTGCGCCAGCGCGTGGCCGGGCGCGGCAACCGGGATCATCGCCACGCCGCCCAGCGCGCGGCGCACCAGACGCTCGTTCACCCCGTCCAGCGGCCCGGCGATGGCCAGGCTGGCGCTGCCATCAGCCAGCCGCTCGCTCACCGCGCCCATCGCTTCGATATGCAGGCGCAGCGACAGGGTGGGGAAGGCAGCCTGCAAGGCGGTGAGCGCGGCGATCAGAGTGTGGGTGGGGAACATCACATCCACGCTGATGGCCAGTTCCGCCTCCTGCCCGGCGCTGATGGCCGCGACGCTGGCCTGCAACCGGCTGACATTGCCCAGTGTTTCGCGGGCTTGGGCCAGCACCATGCGGCCGGCATCGGTGAGCGTGGGCCGCCGCGTGCTGCCGCGCGCAAACAGCGGCAGGCCCAGTTGCGCCTCCAGCCCGTCAAGCTGATAGGCGATCACCGAAGTGGCGCGGCCCAGCGCGCGGCCTGCAGCGGCCAGGCTGCCATGATCGGCGATGGCGACCAGCACCGCCAGTTGATCGAAGGTGGGCGCGCCAATTTGCATTTCGAATAACCTGAACAATGATTTCTATATTATCCAGATTTTCCGAGTGGAGGCGAGGGTCTATTGAATGGCCTGTGCCGGATCGTCCGGCGATCAGACAGGAGTGACGACGATGCCCAAGGTGCTGGTGCTTTATTATTCAACCTATGGCCATATCGAGGCGATGGCGAACGCGGTGGCCGAGGGTGCCCGCGCCGCCGGTGCCGAGGTGGACATCAAGCGCGTGCCGGAAACCGTGCCCGACGCCATTGCCGCCGCCAATCATTTCAAGACCGATCAGGCCGCGCCGATTGCCGCGGTGGACGATCTGACGAATTATGATGCGATCATCGTGGGCGCGCCGACCCGCTTTGGCCGGATGCCGGGGCAGTTGGCGGCGTTTTTCGATGGTGCCGGCGGGCTGTGGGCCAAGGGTGCGCTGAACGGCAAGGTGGGCGGCGCCTTCACCAGCAGCGGCAGCCAGCATGGCGGCAACGAGACGACGCTGTTTTCGATCATCACCAATCTGCTGCACTTCGGCATGGTGATCGTGGGCCTGCCCTACAGCCACCAGGGCCAGATGCGCATGGACGAAATTGTCGGCGGAGCGCCCTATGGCGCAACGACGATTGCAGCCGGCGACGGCAGCCGCCAGCCGTCCGAGACTGAACTGGCCGGCGCTCGCCATCAGGGCGAACTGATCGCGCAGACGGCGGCCAAGCTGTCTGGTTGATGCTTGGGGGCCGGGCGCGTAAAAGCCCGGCCCATGAGCACAACTTTCACGCTTGATACCAGCACGTCGCGCGCCCATCCGGTGCCGGAGCCGGTGCGGCGCTTGACGGTGCCGGCCATCGCCGGGCGAAAGGGCGCTGAGCCGATCGTGATGCTCACCGCCTACACGGCGCGGATGGCGCAATTGCTCGATCCGCACTGCGACCTGCTGCTGGTGGGAGATTCGCTGGGGCAGGTGATCTATGGCCTGGATACCACGGTCAAGGTGAGCCTTGAGATGATGATCGCGCACGGCGCGGCGGTGGTGCGCGGCAGTTATCGCAGCGTGGTGGTGATCGATCTGCCGTTCGGCACCTATGAAGAAAGCCCTGAGGCGGCGTTTCGCAGCGCGGCGCGGGTGATGCAGGAAACCGGCGCGGCGGCGGTGAAGCTGGAAGGCGGCGCGGTGATGGCGCCGACGGTGAAGTTTCTTTCTGAACGCGGCATACCGGTGATGGCGCATGTCGGCCTCACCCCGCAGGCGGTCAATGCGCTGGGCGGCTATGGCGCGCGCGGGCGCAGCGCGGCGGAAGCGGCGAAGATATTGGATGATGCCAAGGCCGTGGCGGCGGCCGGCTGTTTCGCTTTGGTGGTGGAAGGCGTGGTGGAGCCTTTGGCCCGCGCCATCACCGAAGCGGTGGCCTGCCCCACCATCGGCATCGGCGCCTCGCCCGCCTGTGACGGCCAGGTGCTGGTGGTGGACGACATGCTGGGCATGTTCGACCGGGTGCCGCGTTTTGTTGAACGGTTCGATGATCTGGCCGGGCATATCTCGGCTGCGGCCGCCGATTTTGCCGGCCGGGTGCGCCGCCGCGAATTTCCGACCGACGCACAGCTTTATCGCTGAGCCGGCGCGGAGCCTTTACCTTTCGGCAAGGCTGGGGCATTCACGCGCCCGCAATGATGGCGATGGCAACTGCCAACATCCAGGAGCGCAACGAACTTGGCCAATCTGCCTGCCGAACCAGACAACAGCTTCGTCCGCGAGGTGGACGAGGAATTCCGCCGCGACCAGATGGTGGGCGTCTGGAAGCGCTATGGCGCGCTGATCATCAGCGCGCTGGTGCTGGGGCTGATCGCGCTGGGCGGCTGGCTGTACTGGCAGGATCTGCAGGCCCGCAAGGCCGGCGAGGCGGGCGCTGCGCTGACCCGCGCCATCGAACAACTGGAAGTGGGCGAGGGTGCGCGGGCGCGCCCGGTGCTGGAAGCGATGACGCGTGACGGGCCGGGCGCCTATTCGGGGCTGGCGCGCATGGTGCTGGCCAATGATGCGCTGGCCGGCGGCGACAAGGTGAAGGCGCGCGGCCTGTATGAAGCGGTGGCGCGCGACGTTACGCTGCCGCAGCCGGTGCGCGATGCCGCGCTGATCAAGGCGGTGCGCGTGGGCTATGATCAACTGCCGCCGGCCGACGTGATCGCCCGGCTGAAGCCGCTGGCGGTGCCGGGCAATGGCTGGTTCGGCGTGGCCGGCGAACTGGTGGCGGCAGCGCATCTGAAGGCCGGCAAGCCCGATCTGGCCAAGCCGGTGCTGATCGCCATGGTCAAGGATGAAGGGCTCAGCCCGTCGCTCAGAACACGGGCGGCGCAGCTGGCGATCGCGGTGGGGGTTGATCCGGCCGGTCTGGGCCTGAACCAGCCTGAGCCTGCCCGGAATGGCCCGGCACAGAACGGAACAGCACAGTGAGAACAGCAATGGCGCGGAGCAACAGCGGCATGCGGGCCGTGGCCCTGCTGGTGGCGGCCAGCCTGGCGGTGGCCGGCTGCGGCATGTTCAAGAAGGGCAGCAAGACCCGCACTCCCACCATCGGGGAGCGCATCCCGATCCTGAGCTTTGAAACCGCGGTGGAAGCGGAAGGCGAGCTGGGCGATCTGGCCATCATCCTGCCGCCGGCCGAGGCCAATGAAGATTGGGCACAGCCGGGGCGCACCCCGGACAAATCGGGCGGCCATCTGGCGCTGGCAGAGGTGCCATCGGAGCAGTGGCGCGCCAGCATCGGCAAGGGCAGCAATGGCCAGGCCCGGCTGAACGCGGCACCGGTGGTGGGCGGCGGCATGGTGTTCACCATCGACGTTGAAGGCGGCGTGAAGGCCTTTGACGCGCAAAGCGGCCGCGAAGTCTGGAAGGCCAGCCTGCGCCTGGCCAAGCGCGGCAGCCGGGCGGCGTTTGGCGGCGGCGTGTCTTATGGTGACGGCCGGGTTTATGTGACCAGCGGGCAGGGTCTGGCCGGCGCGTTCGATGCCAAAACCGGTGAGAAATTGTGGGAACGGCCACTGGTGCAGCCGCTGCGCGGCGCGCCGTCGGTATCGGGCAGCCGGGTGTTCGCCCTGTCGCAGGACAATCAGCTGCACGCGCTCGATGCCGCCAAGGGCGATCTGTTGTGGACGGTGGCCGGCACGGTGGAAGTGGCCTGCATCCTGAGCAGCGGCGCGCCGGCGGTGGCGCTGGAAACCGTGATCGTGGGCTATTGTTCGGGTGAACTGAACGCGCTGCGCGCCGAAAATGGCCGCAGCGTCTGGCAGGATCAGCTGGCGCGCACCGGCCGGTCCACGGCGATGGCGGCGCTGGCCGATATCGATGCCTCGCCGGTGGTCGATCGCGGCCGGGTGTTTGCCATCGGCCACGGCGGCCGCATGGTGGCGCTGGAACTGGCCACTGGTCAGCGCGTGTGGGAACGCAATTTTGCCGGCGTGTGGACGCCGTGGGCGGCGGGCGATTTCCTGTATCTGGTGACCATCGAAGGCGAGGTGCTGTGCATCACCCGCGGCGAAGGCAAATTGCGCTGGGTGTCGAAGCTGGCGCAGTATCGCAAGCCCAAGAAAAAGCAGGGCGCCGTATTGTGGGCCGGGCCGGTGCTGGCCGGTGAGCGGCTGTGGCTGGCCGGATCGCACCGCGAAATGGTGGCGGTGGACCCCTATGACGGCAAGACGCGCACCACCATCAAGCTGAAGTCGGCGGCCTATCTGCCGCCGGTGGTGGCGGGCGGCACGCTGTATCTGCTCACCGATGATGGCACGCTCACCGCCTATCGTTGAGGCGGCGGGGCTGTTAAAGCGGCACCGATATGACTGGTGCCA
>DAITMD010000147.1:0-5813 GCA_036835345.1 Sandarakinorhabdus sp.
CGCCGCCGCCTTTGGGCCGCCGCATCCAGGTGCGATATTGATCGCCGGGCTGGAACCGCCACCAATATTCATAGTTCCCGTCCGGCACCGGCACGCTGGCATCGTCCTGCTTCACGCGGCCTTTCAGTTCCTCGTAGATGCGGTCCTTCAGGGCGGTCAGCGGTGCGAACCGGGCTTCGTAATAGGCGTTCTCGGCCTTCAGATAGGCCAGCACATCGGCATCATCGACCTTGGGATACCCCTGATCCTTCAGCCAGTGATAGGGATCTTCCACGGTGATGCCGTGGTGGGTGAAGCTGTGGGCACGCGGGGCCGCAATCGGCGGATTCACGGCGGTCGGCTGCATCTGGGCATTTGACATGGACGCGGAGGCTCCGAAAGCGATGAGCGGGGCAATGAGGACAGCGGTGTTGAGGCGCATGAACAATCCCGAGCTTGAGGCGCGGCAGGCCAGCGCCTATCTGAACCCGTCTAGATAAAGGGTAGAATGGCCATGTCCACCACCGCCAACCGTCTTGCAGCATTGCGCGCCCAGCTGGCGAGCGAGGGGCTTGATGGCTTTGTCGTGCCGCTGACCGACGAGCATATGAGCGAATATGTCGGCGACTATGCCCAGCGGCTGGCGTGGCTGACCGGCTTTGGCGGATCGGCGGGATCAGCGGCGGTGCTGGCCAGCACTGTTGAAGGTCCGGGGGCTGCGATGTTCACCGATGGCCGCTACACGGTGCAGGTGCGTCAGCAGGTGCCGGCCGAGCTGTTCGAATATCGGCAAGTCCCGGCCACCAGCGCGGCGCAGTGGCTGGCCGACAATGTGCAGGCCGGGCAGCGCATCGGCCATGATCCGTGGCTGCACACGCGCGGCTGGGCTCAAGGGGCGGCGACCTTGCTGAAATCGAAGGGTGCCGAACTGGTGGCGGTGGCGCGCAACCCCATCGATGCGGTGTGGGCCGATCAGCCCGCACCGTCGCCGGCGCCGATCGAGGTGCATGACGAGGAATTTGCCGGGCGCAGCCATGGCGACAAGCGCGGCGAGGTGGCGGCGTGGCTGAAGGCCAGGAACGCCGATGCGGTGGTGATCGCCGCGCTCGATTCGATTGCCTGGCTGCTGAATATCCGGGGCCGCGATGTGGCGCGCACGCCGGTGGCGCTGGCCTTTGCCGTGGTGCATGCCGATGCCAGCGTTGATCTGTTCACCGCGCCGGGCAAGGTGACCGACGCGGTGCGCGCCCATCTGGGCAGCGACGTGCGTTGCCACCCGCGCGATGGTTTTGCCGCGGCGCTGACGGCGCTGGGCGGCAGACTGGTGGCGGTGGATCCGCAAAGCTGTGTGGCGGCGATCTTTGATGCGCTGGATGCCGGCGGTGCCCGCATCTGGGAGGTGCGCGATCCCTGCGTGCTGCCGCGCGCCATCAAGAACCCCACCGAAATCGCCGGCACCATCGCCGCCCATGTGCGCGACGGCGCGGCGCTGACGCGGTTCCTGGCGTGGTTCGATACGGCAGCGCCCACGGGCAGCCTGGACGAAGTGTCGGCTGCGGACCGCCTGCGCCAGTTTCGCGAACAGACCAATATGCTGCAGGACCTGTCGTTCGATACGATTTCCGCTGCCGGCCCCAACGCCGCGCTGCCGCATTACCGGGTGAGCGAGGAGACCAACCTGCCGATCAAGGATGGCAGCATCTATCTGGTCGATTCGGGCGGGCAGTACCGCGATGGCACCACCGATGTCACCCGCACGCTGGCTGTCGGCACGCCCACGCCGGAGATGCGGGACAGGTTCACTCGCGTGCTGAAAGGCCATATCGCACTGGCGCAGGCGCGCTTTCCGGCCGGCACCAAGGGCGTGCAGCTGGATGCGCTGGCGCGGCAGCATCTGTGGGCGGCAGGGCTGGACTATGATCACGGCACCGGCCACGGCGTGGGCAGTTATCTGTCGGTGCACGAAGGCCCGCAGCGGATTGCAGCGGCATGGTCAGCGCAGCCGGGCGGCGATGAACCGCTGCAGCCGGGGATGATCCTTTCGAACGAGCCAGGCTATTACAAGACCGGCGAATATGGCATCCGCATCGAGAATCTGGTGCTGGTCGAACCGGTGGCGGTTGCTGGCGGCGAACGCGAGTTGATGGGCTTTCGCGAATTGACGCTGGCACCCATTGATCGCCGGCTGGTGGACGTGCGCCTGCTGACCGCCGACGAACGGAGCTGGTGGAACGCCTATCACGCCCGGGTTGCCGCCGAAATCGGGCCACTGTTGGCGGATGCGGCGGAACAGGCGTGGCTGGAACAGGCCTGCGCGCCGCTTTAGGGACTGCGTCATCGCTCACATTCGCGCCGTCGGCATGGCCGTGTTAAGACCGGCGCAAATCAATACGGGAGAGACATCATGCTGAAGCACATCACGTTGGCTGCCGCCGCGCTCACCGCACTGGTTGCCGCCGCGCCGGCGCCGACCAGCCTGCACCAGTTCAACCTCAAGACCATCGATGGCAAGCCGATGCCGATGGCGCAGTACAAGGGCAAGGTGGTGCTGCTGGTCAACACCGCGTCGATGTGTGGTTTCACCCCGCAATATGAAGGCCTGCAGTCGCTGCACGACAGTTACAAGGCCAAGGGTTTCACCGTGATCGGCGTGCCGTCGGGCGATTTTGGCGATCAGGAATTTTCCAGTAACGGCGAAGTGAAGCAGTTCTGCGAGAGCAAGTTCGGCATCAAGTTCCCGATGGCGGAAAAGGCCGTGGTGAAAGGCCCGAAGGCCATCCCGGTGTACAAGTGGGCGGCCGCCACACTGGGCGAAGACAAGACCCCGCAGTGGAATTTCCACAAATATCTGATCGGCAAGGATGGCAAGCTGATCGCCGCCTTCGGCACCAAGACCACGCCCACTTCGCCTGAAGTGACGGCGGCGGTGGCCAAGGCGCTGGCCGCCAAGGGCTAATCGGTTTCGGGCGCGGGGTGCTGGCTTCTTTCGGGATCGCCAGAGTCCCCAAGCCCCTTGCGCTTCCTGAGGTTGGCGCGCAGCGCGGCGGCGAGCCGGGCAGCGCGGGCCTTGGCCTGAGCTTCGGTTTCCTTGGTCATGGCCCGGCCCTAGCAAAAAGTGCGCGCGGCGTCTCGGCTTGACACTGCGCCGGGGCACCGCCATAGGGCCGGGCCTGCCCGCAAATGGGCAGAACGGGCCGTGCTGCCGTAGCTCAGTGGTAGAGCGCATCCTTGGTAAGGCTGAGGTCGGGAGTTCAATCCTCCCCGGCAGCACCACCGGCCCCTTCCCCCTGCATCGCCGCTGCCCTAAACCATGGCAAAGGGGGACGCAGGCATGAAACGCATCATTTCCGCACTTTTGCTGTGTGCAGCCGCATCCGGCGCAGCAGCACAGGATTATCAGCGCCCCGGCGTGCCGCCGCTGCGCGACCGGGTGGCCGCGCACGACCGGCTGGTGAAGGCCCGGCTGGACAAGGTGGTGCCGCGCATCATGCGCGAAGTGGGCGTGGACATGTGGATCCTGGTGGCCCGAGAATATAACGAGGATCCGGTGGTGAAGGCGATGCTGCCGGCCACCTGGGCTTCGGCGCGGCGGCGCATGGTGCTGATCTTCTTCGATCGCGGCCCGGAGAAGGGTGTCGAACGCTTTGCCGTGGCGCGTTATCCGGTGGGCGATCTGTTCGAAACGGCGTGGATTCCCGAAACCCAGCCCGAACAATGGGCGCGGGTGGCGCAGCTGGTTTCCGAACGCAATCCCAAGCGCATCGCCATCAACATCAGCCGCGATTTCGGCCTGGCCGATGGCCTGACGGTGGGCGAGCATCGCCAGTTGATGACCGCGCTCGGCCCGCTGGCCAGCCGGCTGGAAAGCCACGACCGGCTGGCGCTGGGCGTGTTGGAAACACGCACGCCCGAAGACATGGCGGCCTATCAGGGCATCATGCGCGTGGCCCATGCGCTGATCCCGGAAGGCCTGTCGGAAAAGGTGATCACGCCCGGCGTCACCACCACGCAGGACGTGGTGTGGTGGTACCGCGAACGGCTGGCCGATCTCAGGCAGGATGCCTGGTGCCAGCCATCGGTGACCGTGCAGCGCGCGGGCATGGGGCCGGCCACGCCGGGCCGGCAGACCTTGCCCGAAAATCCGGTGATCCTGCCCGGCGATCTGCTGCACGTGGATTTCTGCGCCGGCATGATCGGCCTGAAAACCGATACGCAGATGCTGGCCTATGTGCTGCGCCCCGGCGAGACCGGCGCGCCGGCCGGGCTGAAGGCTGGCATGGCCGCCGCGAACAAGGTGCAGGACGCGCTGACCAGCAGCTTTGCCGTGGGCCTGACCGGCAATGAACTGCTCACACGGGCGCGCGCCAAGGCGATTGCCGCCGGCACCAATCCGATCATCTATACCCACAGCATCGGCATCCACGGCCACGGCGCCGGGCCGTGGATCGGCGCGTGGGAACGGCAGGACGTGATCCCCGGTCTGGGCGACTATGGCATCTATCCCGATACGGCCTGGTCCATCGAATTGGCGGCGCTGCACAAGGTGCCGGAATGGGGCGGGCAGGAGGTGCGCTTCCCGCTGGAGGTGGACGGGTTTTTCGATGGCAAGGGCTGGCGCTGGATCGACGGGCGGCAGACCGAACTGATGCTGATCCCGCGCGCCGCCAAATAGGCCCTATGGCATCGGCGGGGCGTTGCGGAACCGCTTCACTTGGCCATCATCACCGGTCATTTCCCAGCGGGTGAGGCCAATCGGGATGATGCCGCTGGCGATGAACCGGTCGTGGAAGCGGCCAAGGTTGAAGCTCTGCCCTTCGCGGTGGCCAACCTCGGCCAGCAATTGTTCGATCTGCAGTTTGCCGAAATAATAGTTCAGGCCCAGCCCCGGCTGCCGCAGATACAGCGCCATGTCGTAAACGGCGGTGTCGTCGGTTTTGGCCATCCAGTAGGGTGTGCGGCCCGCCAGGCTGCCCAGCGCCTGATCGAAGGACCAGACATTGGCCTGCACATTGAGTTCAGGTGCCAGCCGCGCGCCGCGATTGGCCTGCAATATGTAATGGATTTCCCGCGCCTTGGGGCGGCTGTCGAGCCAGCCGGCCTGCAGCATCATTTCTTCCAGATACAGCGCCCAGCCCTCCATGCGCTGCGAATCGAGGAAGCCGACGCGCTCCATGCCGCGGATCGGGCGCGGATCGCGGCGGCGATACATCGAATCGAAGATATGGCCGGGCAGATTGTGCGCCCGCAAGCTGCGCGGATCCCGGTCTTCGGCCTGACGGAAGAAGTTGCGGCGGATGGGGGCATCGAACGGGCCGCCGGCGGCCGGATCCTGATTCTGCGGCATCACATAGGGGCCTTCGGGCGGCGGCACCACCAGCCAGTCCGGCACGGTCATGATGTCTTTGGCCTTCAGATAGGCCAATATATCCTCGTCGGCTTCGCGCCTGATGCGTTCGAAATCGGCCAGGGTGGTGACCGCCGGCAGCATCGGCGTGCCGCGATGTTCATGTTCTTCCATCTTCAGGAAAGCGATGGCGCGTTCCCACTCGCGTTCCCCCAGCACCATCATCTGGTCCATGTCCCACGGGAAATAGAGCACGTGGATGATATACCAGTTCATCGCCGCCTTCCCCACGCCGGCCTGCGCCGGCACCTTGGGATGCATGGCCTCCAGCCAGTCAGCGAAATCCTTTGACGCAGCGGCCGCAGTGCGGGCGGCGCGGGCCAGCGCCGGATCGGCTTTGGCCAGATCGTCGGCCATGCGGGCATACAGGCGCGATTCGATGCGGTGATGGGCGAGGCCCAGCGTGATCAGATCGCCCTTCATGTCGGTG
>DAITMD010000148.1:0-5795 GCA_036835345.1 Sandarakinorhabdus sp.
GACAGGCCGGCCGGCACGCTCATCGCCGGCAGGCCGGCCAGGCTGGCCGGCACGGTGAAAACATCGTTCAGATACATGGCCAGCGGATCGGCCCGAAGCCCTGATTTCTCGCCAAAGGCAAAGGCCGGGCTGGGCGCGGTGGGGGTGAGCAGCACGTCGCACGTTTCGAACGCGGCTTCAAAATCGCGGGCGATCAGCGCCCGCACCTTCTGCGCCTGCGTGTAATAGGCATCATAAAAGCCGGCTGACAGCACATAGGTGCCGATCATGATGCGGCGCTTCACTTCCTTGCCGAACCCTGCAGCGCGGGTGGCGGCATACATGTCCTGCACATTGCCGCCCGGCGGCGTGACGCGCAGGCCATAGCGCACCCCATCGTAGCGGGCGAGGTTGGAGGAGGCCTCTGCCGGGGCGACGATATAATAGGTGGGAAGGGCATATTTCGTGTGCGGCAGCGATACCGGGACGATCTCGGCACCTGCGGCCTTCAGCCAGGCGATGCCCTGTTCCCACAGCGCCGCAATCTCCCCGTCCATCCCGTCAAGCCGGTATTCGGCCGGGATGCCCACGCGCTTGCCCTTCATGCTGCCCGTGAGGCCGGCGGCGAAATCGGGCACCGGCACATCCAGGCTGGTGGAATCCATCGGGTCAAAGCCGCACATGGAGCCCAGCAGATGCGCGCAATCGGTGACGGTGCGCGCCATCGGCCCGGCCTGATCCAGGCTGGAGGCAAACGCGATGGTGCCCCAGCGCGAGGCCCGGCCATAGGTGGGCTTGATGCCGGCGATGCCCACGAAGGCGGCCGGCTGCCGGATGGAGCCGCCGGTATCGGTGCCGGTGGCGCCGGCGCAAAGCCGGGCCGCCACGGCCGCCGCCGAGCCCCCCGACGAGCCGCCGGGCACCAGTTCCGCGTCTGATCCGGCCGCTTTCCACGGGCTGATCACCCGGCCATAGGCGCTGGTTTCGTTCGACGAGCCCATGGCAAACTCGTCCATGTTCAGCTTGCCCAGAAACACCGCGCCATCGCGCAGCAGATTGGCCGTGACCCGCGATTCATATTGCGGAACAAAGCCTTCCAGGATTTTCGATCCCGCCGTTGTCTGCACGCCTTCGACCGCAAACAGATCCTTGATGCCCAGCGGGATGCCCGCCAGCGGCCCGCTGCGCGTGCCGGCGTCCACCGCGCGTGCCTGTGCCAGCGCCAGTTCCGGCGTTTCGGTGATGAAGGCGTTCAGGTGCCGGCTGGCCGCCATGGCATCCAGATGCGCCTGGGTCAGCTCCACGGCGGAAAACTGCTTGGCCGCCAGCCCGACCTGCATCTGGGCCAGCGTGAGATCGGTAAGCGCGCTCATTCGATCACCTTGGGCACGGCGAAGAAACCGCTGGCGGCATCCGGTGCGTTTGCCAGTATCTTTTCAGGGATGGCGCCGTCGCTCACCACGTCGTCGCGCCAGCGCATGGTGCCGCCCAGGCCCTTGGGCATGACGCTGGCCATCGGGGCGATGCCGCCGGTGTCCACTTCGCCCAACTGCTCCACCCACACCAGAATGCCGTTCAACTCATCGGTGAGGGCGGGCACTTCGTCTTCAGTGACGGCGATGCGCGCCAGACGCGCGATCTTGCGGACGATTTCAGGGGTGACAGACATGCCCCTGCCGCTAGCAGGGGAGGCCGGTCACAACAAGGGGCCTCACGCGGCCGTCAGCCCAGTGCAGTGCGTGCCTGCGCGGCAATATGGGCAAGCATCGCGGCACTGGGCAGCGCGATTTCGCGGGCGTGGGCAATGCCGGCCGCAATGCGCGCCACGACATCGCCGTTATCGGCCATCCACGCCGCTGTCGCCGCCAGGGCATCGCCGCCTTCGGGCACCAGCCGGCGCAGCAGGTCCAGCCTGATCTGTTCGAAATCGCGCACCAGCGACGCGGTGAGCAGCCGTTCCCACGGATCATCGGGAGCCAGCGCGGCGGCGGCCCCGCGCGCCCAGTCCAGCCCGGTCGCTTCGCCGATCAGCGTATAGGCCTGGGCGGTGGCCGCCACATCCAGCCGGCGTTCGGCCGCCAGCAGCGACACGCCCACCGCGCCGTCCAGCGCTTCGATGGTGACAACGGCCTGCGCCAGGGCCGGCGGCGCGCCGCCTTCGGCCAGCCGCGCGGCCAGCCGGTCCAGCTGACTGCGCACTTCGGCCTTCACCACTGTATCGAGCGCGCGGCCCAGCGCTTCCAGGCCCGGCGCGATCCCGGCCACCAGAGATGATGCCGTATGGCCGGCACCCAGCCGCAGCAGATCGGCCATGTGAACGCGCAGCACCATTTGCGCTTCGCGGTGCAGCATCAGCGCCGTGGCCGCCGGCAGTTCGGCAGCATCGATCGCCTGCCACAGCGCCGCAAATCCGAACAGGTCGCGCGCGGCCACGAAGGCGCGGGCAACATCGGCAAGGCCGACGCCCAGTTCCTCGGCCAGTTCGAACGGCGCGGTCAGCCCGGCGCGGTTGATCAGTTCGTTGCACAATTTGGTGGCCACCAGTTCGCGGCGCAGCCGGTGGTTCAGGATCGCGGCCCGGTGCGCCGCCTGCATCGCAGTGGGAAAGGCCGCCAGCAGATCCGCCTCGAGCAGCGGGTCTTCCACCACGGTGCTGCCCACCAGCGCGTCATAGCTGGCCATCTTGGCATAGGCCATGATGACCGCCAGTTCGGGCCGGGTGAGGCCTTCGCCGGCCGCTGCGCGCTGAACCAGCACATCGTCGCCGGCCAGGCCCTCGACGCGCCGATCCAGCCCGGCTTCCTGTTCAAGCGTCTGGATCAGGCGCCGGAACGCCGGCATGGCAGCGCCGCCGCTCGCCTGTGCCAGGCTGAGCGCCTGCGTTTGCAGCCGATTGTCCTTCAGCACCAGCGCGGCGACATCGCTGGTCATGGATTTGAGCAGCGCATCGCGCTCGGCCAGGGCAAGCTGCCCGGCTGCCACTTCGCCGTTCAGGGCGATCTTGATGTTCACCTCGTGGTCGGAACAGTCCACACCGGCGCTGTTGTCGATGAAATCGGTGTTGATGCGGCCGCCCCCGACCCCGCCAACTCGCGCATATTCGATGCGGCCCGCCTGGGTGAGGCCCAGATTGGCGCCTTCGCCGATCACCTTTGCCTGCACTTCGCACGCGTCCACCCGCACGGCATCGCTGGCCCGGTCACCGGCGTCGGCATGGCTTTCGCTGCTGGCCTTCACATAGGTGCCGATGCCGCCGAACCACATGAGGTCAACCGGCATCTTCAGGATCAGGCGGATCAGTTCGGCCGGCGGCAGGCTGGCGGCGCCGGTGCCCAGCATCGCCTGCACCTGGGCAGACAGCGGGATGGACTTCAGGCTGCGGGCAAACACGCCGCCGCCGCCGGAGAGCAGCGCCTTGTCATAATCGTCCCAGCTGGAACGGGGCAGCGCGAACAGCCGCTGCCGCTGGGCAAAGGCGCGGGCCACATCGGGGGCGGGATCAAGGAAGATGTGGCGGTGATCGAACGCCGCCACCAGCGCGATGGCCGGCGACAGCAGCATGCCGTTGCCGAACACATCGCCCGACATGTCGCCCACGCCGGCCACGCGCACCGTCTGCGTCTGCACATCGATGCCCATTTCACGGAAATGCCGCTGCACCGAAATCCAGCCGCCCCGGGCGGTGATGGCCATCGCCTTGTGATCATAGCCATTGCCGCCGCCCGACGCGAACGCATCGCCCAGCCAGAAACCATGATCCTGCGCGATGGCGTTGGCGGTATCGGAAAATGTGGCGGTGCCCTTGTCGGCCGCGACCACCAGATAGGGATCGGGGGCATCGTGGCAGAACACGCCCGCTGGCGGCAGCACGCTGCCATCGGCGGCCAGATTGTCGGTGACCGACAGCAGGGCGCGGATGAACATGCGATAGGCTTCGGTGCCTTCGGCAAACCAGGCATCGCGGTTGGCTGTCGGCGGCAGCAGCTTGGGATAGAAACCGCCCTTGGCACCGGTGGGCACGATCACCGTGTTCTTCACTTTCTGCGCCTTGACCAGGCCCAGCACTTCGGTGCGGAAATCGTCGCGCCGGTCCGACCATCTGAGGCCGCCGCGCGCAATCGGCCCGCCGCGCAGGTGGATGCCCTCCACGCGCGGCGAGAACACCCAGATCTCGCGGTGGGGAACCGGCGAAGGCAGCCCCGGCATGGCAGCGGAATCGATCTTGAAAGCCATCGCCTCCGGCCCGCCGGGCACGAAGAAATTGGTGCGCAGCGTGGCCATGATGGCGGCGCGGTAAAGCCCGATGATGCGATCGTCATCGATGCTCGCCACCTCGGCCAGTGCCGTGTCGATGGCCGCAAGCGCGGCGGCCTGTTCGGCATCGCGATCAGCCACGTCCAGAGCGAAGCGCGCCGAAAACAATGCCACCAGCGCGCGCGTGATCGCAGGGTAGCGTTTGAGCGCATCCACCACCGTCATCACGCCATAGGTCACGCCGGTCTGCCGCAGATATCGGAACCAGGCGCGCAGCAGCGATGCGTCGCGCGCCGCCAGACCGCACGCCGGGATCAGTGCGTTGAACCCGTCATTCTCGCGCCGGCCCAACAGCACTTCCACCAGCGCCGGCTCCAGCCGCTCAGCCAGCGCTGCAAGGTCGTCCAGCACGGCGGGATCAGGCACTTCGCAGATGAAATCGTTGATCCGTCCCAGCCGGCCGTCATCCAGGTCGAAGGGATATTCCTCGATCACCTTCAAACCGAAATTCTCCAGCACCGGCACCGCTTCCGAAAGCGGAATGATCGGGCCAAGGCGATAGAGCTTGAGCCGAAGCTGGCCCGGCGTCGGCGCTGCCATGATGCGCACGGCGCGTTCCTGCTCATCACTCAGTTCGGCCAGCGCCAATATGTCGGTGGCCGCTTCGGCGGCGGTGTGCTGGGCCCGGTAACTGGTCGAAAAGGCGCGTCCATGAGACAGGGCCAGCCGGGCTGCCCGGGCTGGCGCAATCTGATCGGCCAGAGCCGCTTCCAGATCTTCCTCCCAGCCGCGCACCAATTGGCTCAGCCGCCGGTCCAGTTCGGCTTCGCGGTCCGGGCCAAAGTTGGCCGCATCGGCAACATCCACCACGAAATGCACCCGGGCCAGGCCCTCGGCACGCAATTCCACTTCATAACGGGCGATGCTGCCAGCAAGTTCCTGCGCCAGCATCTGGCTTACCGCCTCGCGCAGGCGCACCGAATAGGCATCGCGGGGCACGAACACCAGCACAGATACAAAGCGCCCGAACGGATCGGGCCGGGCGAACAATTTGGGCCGCGGCCGATCCAGCAGCGACAGCAGCCCCAGCGCCATCGCCTGCAATTCGGCCGGGTTTGCTTCGAACAGTTCGGCGCGCGGAAAGCTTTCCAGCACGTGCACCAGCGCCTTGCCGCTATGGCCATGTTCACCAAAACCCAGCGCGTCGATGACTTCACCCACCTTGCGCCGCAGCAGCGGCACCTGCCGCGGCGAGGTGGCCAGCGCGGCGGATGTGTACAGGCCGATGAAGCGCGTTTCCGACACCACCCGCCCCTGGCGATCAAATCCCTTCACCGCGATCAGATCGCCATTCACCCGGCGATGCACTGTCACCACCGCACCGGATCGGGTGATGAGCAATGGCTCAGGGCTGGCCAGCAAGGCCTTGAGCGACCGCGGCGTGTCGGCCGTGCCGCGTGTGCCGGTCCACAGCGGATAATCCGGGTCACGCAGGATGCCCAGCGCCACATCGCTGCTGGGCTGCATGGCCGGATCATCCAGATCGCCATCCAGCAGATAGC
>DAITMD010000149.1:0-5791 GCA_036835345.1 Sandarakinorhabdus sp.
GTGCCCGGCCCCGGTGGAGCGACCACGTGGGATCCGGTGGTGCAGGCCAACGACGGTGCCGTGGCCTGGCCCAAACAGGGCGATTTCCCGCGTGATCACCTGCCGGTGCCAGATCGCTGGCGGCTCATTGAAACGCTGGGGCTGGTCAAATCCAACTGGAAAGACCCCTATAATCAGAACACACTTAAAGGTGACCGGCCGATCTGCGGCACCAATGATCTGTTCCTGCAATTGACGGCGATTTCCGACACGGTGGCGGAACCGCGCAGCTTTCCGATACCGGTGGGCGTGCAGACCACCGAGCGGCCGGGCAGCAACGATGTGTTCGGCCGGCAGTATAGCGAGGTGTTCGCGCAGACCTTCATCTTCGGCGCGGCGCTCACGAAGGGCAGCACCGCCTTCAAGCCGCCGGATTATGAAATCCGCGCCGCCATCGCGGTGAATTTCAATCATGTCGATGTGCCGGAACGCCGGGTGCTCAATGTCGCGCCGTCGCGCCGCTCGCTGCGGTCAGATGCGTTCGTGGGCGTGCAGGAACTGTTTTACGACAAGCATTTGCGCAACACATCGGATCGCTATGATTTCGACAGCATCCGCATCGGCATTCAACCGTTCAGCAGCGATTTTCGCGGCTTCCTGTTTCAGGACAATCAGCTCGGCATCCGCCTGTTCGGCAACCGCGACAACAATCGCTGGCAATATAATCTGGCGGCCTTCTGGCGGCTGGAGAAGGACACGAATTCGGGCCTCAACGCCATCTTGCGCAGCCCCCGCCGCGACTATGTGCTGGTCGCCAATCTCTATCGGCAGGATCTGCCGCTGCCCGGCCTGACCAGCCAGATCAGCGCGACGTGGAACATCAACCGCGAACGCGGTGACGTGCAGGTGGATACCAACGGCTTTCCGGTGCGCCCCGCGCTTTTGGGCACTTTGAGGGGCCGCGAATATGATGTGATCTATCTGGGCTATAACGCCGATGGCCATATCGGCCGGCTGAACCTGACGTTCAGCGGCACCTATGCCACCGGTTCGAACCGGAACAATATCTTCACCGACCGGCGGGCCAGGATCAGCAGCTGGTTCGCCGCCTTCGAACCCAGCTATGATCGCGGCTGGGTGCGCGTGCGCGGTGCTGCGCTGTTCGCCAGCGGAGACAGCGATCCCTATGATGATGTCGACAGCGGCTATGCGGCGATCTTTGAAAACCCGCAGTTCGCCGGTGCCGACACCAGCTACTGGATGCGGCAGACCATTCCGTTCGCCGGCGGCGGGCGGGCCGTGGCGGTGAACAGCCGCAATGGCCTGCTCAACGACCTCAGGCCATCCAAGGAACAGGGGCAGGCCAATTTCACCAATCCCGGCACAATGCTGCTGGGCGGCGGGGTGGATTTCGATCTGCTGCCGCAGCTGCGCGTTTCGGGCAACGTCAACCATCTGTGGTTTGCCACCACCGAAGTGCTGCAGGCGCTGCGCGTGGAAGGCTCGATCCCGAACGACATCGGCTGGGATCTGTCGGCAGCGGCCACCTTGCGCCCGCAGTTCAACCAGAATCTGGTGTTCCGCCTGTCGGGCGCGCTGCTGAAACCCGGCGAAGGCTTCCGCGATCTGTTCACCAATGCGCCGCGTGACCGAAGCTATTATTCGGTGCTGTTCAACGCCGTGCTGGCCTATTGATGCTGAAACGCCTCGCCTTGCTGCTGCTGCTCCCGCTGGGGGTGGTGATCGCTTCGGAGGGCGAAAAGCCGGTGCCGCGCGATTATGCCCGGGTGCGCGCCGCGCCGGCCCCGAAATGGCAGACGCAGGCAGCGGCCGATGCCAAATCCTCAGGCTGCATTTCGTGCCACACCGCCAGCGATGAAGCCACGATGCACGCGCCCAAATCGGTCATCATCGGCTGCACCGATTGCCATGGCGGCGATGCCGGCATCACGGCGCCGGCAGCATTGGCCGTTACCGCCCCGGCCTATGCGAAACTGCGCGACGAAGCCCATGTTCTGCCGACGTTGCCCGAAAGCTGGCACTTCCCGTCGTCGGCCAACCCGAAACGCAGCTACACATTGCTGGGCCGCGAAGCGCCGGAGTTCGTGCGCTTCGTCAATCCTTCGGATTACCGCGCCGCCCGCGATGCCTGCGGGGCCTGCCATCTGGAGGTGATCGAACGCGCCGAGCGCAGCCTGATGGCCACCGGCGCCATGCTGTTTGGCGGCGCGGCCTACAACAACGGGATCTTGCCCTACAAAAACTATGTGCTGGGCGAGGTGTACACGCGCCCCGGCCAGGCCGATGCGCTGCTGGGCGCGTGGAACGGCGACGCATCCGGCCATGGTGATATCGGCACGAAGCATGACGGCAGCCACGCGGGCAGCAAGCCCGGCCTGATCTTCTCGCCCGGTGCCGGCGGGCCCGGCGTGCTCAGCGATGCGGAAAAGGCGCGGGGCACGCTGCCGTTCCTGGCGCCGCTGCCGGCCTGGCAGGTGATCCCGCCCGGCGACATTTTCCGGGTGTTTGAGCGCGGCGGCCGCAACATCGTGCCCACCTTCCCGGAAATCGGCCTGCCGAATTCGCTGGGGTCGATCCAGCGACTGGAGGAGCCGGGCCGGCCCGATATCCGCCAGTCCAACCGCGGGCCGGGCACGGGCCTGCGCATCGCCGTGCCGGTGATCAACATCCACAAGACGCGTTTGAATGATCCCTTCACCTGGTTCATGGGCACCAACGATCAGCCCGGCGATTATCGCACGTCGGGCTGCGGTTCCTGCCACATCGTCTATGCCAACGACCGCGAAGTGCGGCACAGCAGCGTCTATGCCGCCGGCGGCCGCGACGGGCAGAGCCAGAGCGCCGATCCCACTATCAACAAGGCGGAAAGTGGCCACCCGCTAAAACACAGCTTCACCCGCGCCATGCCGTCCAGCCTGTGCATGAATTGCCACATGCACCAGCCCAACATGTTCGTGAACACTTACTATGGTTACACGATGTGGGATTATGAATCCGACGCGCCGCGCATGTGGCCCGGCAAGGACAATCCCTATCCCAAGCCGCCGGGGATGAGCGAGGCGGAATATCAGCGCCTGTTCAAGCAGCAGCGCTATCCCACCGCAGCCGAGGTTCGCACAACCAACGATCGCAACCCGGAAGGCGCAGCGGCAATCGGCAGCTGGAGCGATCTGGATTTCCTGCGCACCGTGGCCGACCGCAATGATCATATGAAGGACACGCAGTTCGCCGATTATCACGGCCACGGCTGGAACTTCCGCGCCGTCTACAAACGCGACCGGGAAGGCAATCTGCTGGATGCCGGCGGCAGCATGGCGACGTGGGGCACCGATACCGCCCATATCGTTGCCAACGATGATCCGGAGAAGTTCCGCAAGGCGGGCCAGCCGCAATTCACCCCGCCCGCTGCCACGCCCGGCCCCGGTCAGCCCGGCAAGGCGGTGCATTTGATGGACATCCACACCGAAGTGGGCATGCAGTGCGCCGATTGCCATTTCGCGCAGGACAGCCACGGCAACGGCTTCATCCACGGTGAAGTGGCGAACAGTGTCGAAATCGGCTGCAAGGATTGCCACGGCACCGCCGATGCCTACCCCAGCCTGAAAACCTCCAACCTGGCCGCGCCGCCGGCCGGCACCGATCTGCGGGCGATCCGCAATCCCGATGGCCGGCTGCGCTTTGAATGGGGGGTAGAGAATGGCCGCCGTGTGCTGTGGCAGCGTTCGGCCAGCGATCCCAAACTGGTGTGGCGCATCAAGCTGGTGAAGGACAGCGTCACCCGCGACCACCCGGATTTCAACGCCAAAGCCGCCCGCGCCAAACTGATGGGGAAAGGGCCAACGATGGCGTTCGGCCCCGGCGTCGAAAGCCGCGCCCACAATGACGACAATATCGCCTGCTTCGCCTGCCACACCAGCTGGACCACCAGCTGCGGCGGCTGCCACCTGCCGATCGAGGCCAACTGGAAAACGAAAACCAACAAATACGAGGATCAGGAAACCCGCAATTACGCCACTTACAACCCGCAGGTGGCGCGCGACGAGATGTTCCAGCTTGGTCGGCACCAGACGTCCAAGGGCGGCATCATCGCGCCGATCCGTTCAAGCTCGGCGCTGATCCTCACCAGCACCAACATCAACCGCGAACGCATCTATGTGCAGCAGCCGCCGATTGCTGCCTCGGGCTTTTCCAGCCAGGCGTTTGCGCCGCATTTCCCGCACACCGTGCGGACGCAGGAAACCAAGACCTGCAGCGACTGCCATGTGAGCGAGGATGACGACAATAATGCGATCCTGGCGCAGCTCACCCTGCAGGGCACCAACTTCGTGAATTTTGTCGGCATGCACGCTTTCTTCGGCCTCGACCGCGCGGTGGAAGCGGTGCGCGTGACAGAGTTCGGCGAACCGCAGGCGGTGCTCGGCTCCTATCTGCACCGCTATGCCTACCCCGATTATTTCCAGATGCATGTCGGCAGGAATGGCCGCGAGCTGTTGGGCTGGAATCGCGGCCGCATCTTCGATCGGAAATTGTCGGGCGAATCCAAACCCACCGAGGAGTTCCGCAACATTCGCCAGGGCACATCAGGTGAAGTGCGCTGCATCCAGAATCGCGGCGAATATCTTTATGTCGCCGAAGGCAAGGGCGGCTTCGTGGCCTATGATATCGCCAATCTTGCCAACAAGGGCGTATCCGAACGCATCGTCAAATCGCCGTTTTCGGCGCTGGGCCATGATGCGCAGGTGAAGACCGCCAACGCCACCTGCATGGCACTGGCCACCAATCAGCCCATCAGCGTGCCACGCAACGACCGGATCGTGGGTGAACAGGATGCCCGCGCCGCCGGCCAGCCGCTGGCCGATCCGCTGGCGGGCTATAACCAGGAGCAGAAGCTGCACGAGATCTACCGCTATGCGGTGATCACCGACAGCATCGAGGGGCTGGTGCTGGTGAACGTGGACACGCTCACCGATGGCGAACCGCGCAACAATTTCCTGCGCCGCACGGTGCTGGCCGGCGGCGCGCGGGCGTGGAATCCGGATGGCGTGCTCAGCGGCGCGCGCCATATCACCCTGGCTGGCCACATCGCCTATATCGCCACCCCGCGCGCGCTGGTGGTTGTCGATCTGGACGATCCGCGCGCGCCAAAGCTGGCTTCGGTGCTGCCGCTATCCGATGCGCGCGCCAGCGCCGTGCAGTTCCGCTATCTGTGGGTGACGACGGCGCGCGGCCTGGAACTGTTCGACATCGCCGATCTGCGGCGGCCGGTGCACCATCCCGAAGCGACCTTCGCGATTGCCGATGCCCGCAAATTCTATGTGGCGCGCACCTATGCCTATGTCGCCGCCAAGGGCGATGGACTGGTGATCGTGGATGTGAAGAAGCCGCTCGCCCCCCGGCTGGATCAGCGTTTCACCGCGGACGGGACATTGAATGATGCGGAAGATGTGGTGGTGGCCACCACCAATGCCAGCCTGTTTGCCTATGTTGCCGATGGCCGGGGCGGCGTGAAAATCCTGCAACTCACCAGCCCGGACAGCCAGCCCAATTTCTATGGCTTCTCACCTAGGCCAATGCCCGAACTCATCGCATTTGCCCGCACGGGCAAGCCGGCACTATCGGTGGCCAAGGGGCTGGACCGGGACCGCGCAGTGGATGAAACTGGCGGGCAGATTGCCGTGCTCGGCCGGCTGGGCTCCCGCCCGTTCAACCGGGCGGAGACGGAGCGCTTCTTTGTTGGTGAAAATGGCCAGCCCTACCGGGTGAACGACCGCGTGGACATGAGCGCCTGGTC
>DAITMD010000150.1:0-5786 GCA_036835345.1 Sandarakinorhabdus sp.
GGCGCTGTTGCCCATCATGGCGCCGTGCTGACCATGGCGCCCGATCCAGCCGGCGATGCCGTGCTGACGGGCGGCGATGATGGCCGGCTGGTGCGCACGGCGCCCGGCTGTGATCCGGTAGAGGTGGCCCGCTTTGATCGCTGGGTCGATCATGTTGCCGCAAGCTCGGTATCTGGCGCCGTTGCGGTAGGCAGCGCGCGCCGGCTGTGCATCTGGCCGCTTGGCGTCAACGGCGCGCGCCATGAGCATGAACTGCCGTCCAGCATCGGCGGGATGGCAATGGAAGCGCGGGGCAAGCGCCTCGCCGTTTCGCATTATGGCGGCGCTTCGCTGTTCTATTCGGCGGCGAGCGGGCAGCCCAAGCGGCTGGCGTGGGGCGGATCGCACCTGGCCTGTACGTTTCGCCCGCAGGGCGATTATGTGATCACGGCCACGCAGGAACTGACGCTGCATGGTTGGCAACTGCCCAAGGCCATCGATATGCGCATGCCGGGCTATCCGACAAAAACCCGCAGTTTCTCCTGGGATGATGGGGCCAAATGGCTGGCGACCAGTGGTGGCGGCCAGGCCGTGCTGTGGCCGTTCCAGGCCCGGAATGGCCCGATGGGGCAAGCGCCCCGGCTTGTCGCCGGGCGCGGTGATGCGCTGGTCGTGCAAGTCGCGTTTCAGCCTGGCAAGCCGCATCTGGCCGTGGGTTACAGCGATGGCATGGTGGTGATCAGCCGGATCGAGGATGATGCCAGCTTTGTGCTGGCACCGGGCGGCAGCGCCCCGGTCAGCCAGCTGGTCTGGTCGGACGATGGCCATCGCCTTGCCTGGGGCGACGGCGACGGCGGGCTGGCGCTGCTCGATCTGAAGGCCGCTGCATGAAATCGCCGTGCGTGGATGTGTGCCGCTTTGATGGGCCAACCGGCTGGTGCTTCGCCTGTGGCCGCACCTTGGCCGAATGCCGTGAGTGGAAGCGCGCCAACCACGCACGATTGAAGGCGCTTGGCGCCCAATTGCCGCAAAGACTGCGCAAGCTGGAACAACGGGGCGTTCGCGTCTGGCCTGAGCAAGACCCGGCATGAGCCCCGCACTGGCGCCCATTGCCATCGAGCCGACGGCGCTGATCTTCCTGCTGGGCATGCGTCATGGGCTTGATCCCGATCATGTGGCCATGATTGACGGGCTCACCATGCGCGCCATCGCCGCCGGGCGCCCCGGTGCAGGCTGGATTGGCACCTGGTTTTCGCTTGGGCATTCTCTCGCCGTTGGCGCTGTGGCGGTCCTGGTAGCGCTGCTTTCGGCGCGGCTGGTCGCGCCTGATTGGTTGCCGGCCGTCATCGACTGGCTGGTGATCGTGCTGCTGCTGCTGGTGGGCGCGCTCAATCTGCAAGGCTTGGTGCGGCGCACGCCAAATGCCGGCCGCAGCCTGCCCGAACGTGCCATGCCGGCCTGGCTGGTTGGTCGCGTTGGCCCGCTGCCCACCATCGCGATCGGTATCCTGTTTGGCCTGGTGTTCGATACCGCCAGCCAGGCTGCGGCGTGGGGCGCTGCGGCAACGGCGACAGGCGGCGTGAAGAGCGCAATCGTCATTGCCGCTGCCTTTGCCATAGGCATGATGCTTGTCGACACGGTGGATAGCCAGTTGCTGGCGCACTTTGCGCGGTCTGGCCAGCAAGGAGAGCAGCTTGCCCGCTGGCGCCGGGCGGCAACCTGGGTGATTGTCGCGCTGTCATTTGGCACCGCCGGCCTTGCGCTGCTGGAGAAATTTGGCTTCGCGTTGAGCGCCCCCGATAGCGTCTTCACGGCCATAGGGCTGCTTGCGGCCCTTGCCGTCGTCGTTCTATTGGCGCGCGAACGATACAGGTCGCAAACCCGACGGGGAGAAGGTTGAAGTGAACAGGAATTTCTCGCGCGCCGGTGTCGCTATCGCCGTGTTGGCGGCGGTGCCGGCCATGGCCGAAGAGGGCATGTGGCTGCCCAGCCAGGCGCCGGCGTTGGCGGCGCAGATGAAGGCCGCCGGCCTGCAACTCGATCCCGCCGCGCTGGCCGATCTGTCGGCGGCACCCTTGAACGCCATCGCCTCGCTGGGCGGCTGTTCAGCGGCCTTCCTCAGCCCGCAAGGGCTGATCGCTACCAACCACCACTGTGTCTATGGCTCCATCCAGTACAACAGCAAGCCGGGGCAGGATTATCTGACCGACGGCTTCTTGGCGGCATCGCAGGGCGACGAACTGCCGGCAGCGCCGGGCAGCCGCGTCTTCGTGATCGAGGCGCTGCGCGACGTGACTGGGGCGATGACAAAAGGCCTGACCCCGGCCCTGACCGGCCTTGCCCGCTACGAACAGCTGGAAAGGAACCGAAAGGCGCTGATCGGGGCGTGCGAGAAGCAGGATAGCCGGCGCTGCGATGTGCGGCCTTACTTTGGCGGCGCGCAATATTGGTTGCAGCAGCAGCTGGAGATCAAAGATGTGCGGCTGGTCTATGCCCCGGCCGGCGGCATCGGCAATTTCGGCGGCGAGACCGACAATTGGCAATGGCCGCGCCACACCGGCGATTTCGGTTTTTACCGCGCCTATGTCGGCCCTGATGGCAAGTCGGTGCCGTTCGCTAGAGAGAATGTGCCCTATCGCCCGAAGAACTGGCTGAAGATCGCGCAGACGCCGCTGGCCGATGGCGATTTCGTGATGGTGGCCGGCTTCCCCGGCGTCACCCAGCGGCTGTGGACGGCGGCTGAGGTGGAGCATAATTTCAGTGAAATCTACACCACCGATCAGCGGCTGCGCGCCGAATATGCCGAGCTGATCAGCAAGGTGACCGCCGGCGACAAGGCGGCCGAGATCAAATATGCCTCGATCCTGCGCGGGGTGGACAATTACAAGAAGAAGCTGCTGGGCGAGATCGCCGGCGCTGAAGCCATTGATCTGATTGGCCGCAAGCGCCGCGAAGAGGCCGCGTTCCGCGCCTGGGTGGCGGCCGATCCGGCGCGCAATGCCGCCTATGGCCCGGCGCTGGCCAATCTTGATGCGCTGGTAACGGCGGCCAACCAGTCGCGGCTCGACAATCTGCGCCTCTCGACGCTCAATCGCCCGCAACTGCTGACCGCATCGCAACTGCTCTACCGCTGGGCCAAGGAACTCGCCAAGCCCGACGCCCAGCGCGAGGCCGGCTATCAGGACCGTGACCGCCAACTGCTGAAGGAGCGGCTGGCCCAGATCGAACGCCGCTATGACGCCAGGGTCGACCGCGCCATCATGGAACAGGCGCTGGCCGAAGTGGCGCGCGTCGCCCCCGACAAGCGCAACATGGCCCTGGAAGCGGCGATCAAGGCGACCGGGCTGGATGCGCTCTACGGCCAGACGCAATTGAACGACACGGCGACGCGCCTGGCCTGGCTGGACAAGCCGGCGGCCGATTTCGAGGCCTCGACCGATCCGTTCATCAAGCTCGCCGTGACCGCCTATCCGGGCGAGATTGCGTCGGAAGCCCGCGCCAAGGAGCGCGCTGGCCAGATGCAGGCGGCGCGGTCGGTGGTGATGGCCGGCCATATGGAATATGCAAAGTCGCAAGGCCGGCTGATCTATCCGGATGCCAATGGCTCGCTGCGGCTGACATACGGCAAGGTTGGCGGCAAAATGCGCGACGGCCTGGTGTGGACGCCCTTCACCACCGCCGAGGGCCTCGTGGCCAAGCAGCGCGGTAGCGGCGAATTCAATGCGCCCACCAAGGCCATCGACCGGCTCAAGGCCCGCGATTTCGGGCGCTGGGCTGATGCGAAGCTGGGCACATTGCCGGTCGACTATCTGTCCAGCGTGGACATCACCAACGGCAATTCGGGTTCGGCCACGCTGAACGCGCGCGGCGAATTTGTTGGTCTGGCCTTTGATGGCACGCTTGATGGCGTGGTGTCGGACTGGTCGTTCGATGCCAGCATCAACCGCACTATTCATGTCGACAGCCGTTTCATGCTGTGGACGATGGAAAAGGTGGACAAGGCCCAGCGTCTCATGAATGAAATGGGCGTTGGGCAATGATATTCGTAGCCGGGGTTTTGCCGATATGCTGAACCGTAGAACAATCCTCGGTGCGCCGCTGGCACTGGCGGCGCTGGGGTCGGCGCGCAGTTTCGCTGCCGGTTTTTCAACGCAGGCCGGCGGCCTTTCACTACCAGTGGCACCCGTGCTTGATCCTGAACTTGCGCTCAGCCGTATCGGCATCGGTTCCTGCTTCAACCAGAACCGCGAAGGCACGTTGCTGGATGTGGCCCTGAAGGCGCGGCCGGAATTGTTCCTGTTTATGGGCGACAATGTTTATGGCGACAGCAATTCGCCTGACCTTGACGAATTGGTGGGGGCTTATGCCGCCGCGCTAGCCCGGCCGG
This sequence comes from Sandarakinorhabdus sp., assembly GCA_036835345.1. GTDB lineage: Bacteria > Pseudomonadota > Alphaproteobacteria > Sphingomonadales > Sphingomonadaceae > Sandarakinorhabdus. The sequence continues at coordinate 4,367 of DAITMD010000150.1, forward strand.
ATTATCGCCGGCTGCGCGAAGCTGTGCCAATGGCAGCGGTGTGGGATGATCATGATTTCGGCCAGAATGATGGCGGCGCGGCCTATCAATACAAGAATGCATCGCGGCCGCTGTTTTTTGATTTCTGGGGCGTGGCGGCCGATGATCCGCGTCGGCGCACAGGGGGCATTTATGATGGCTTCATCACCGGGCCGCCTAGCGCCCGGGTGCAGATCATCCTGCTGGACACACGCAGTTTCCGCGACAGCTGGCGCCCTACCGACAAGTTTGGCCAGCCGGGGCGGGAACGCTATATCCCCGATCTCGATCCGGCGCGCACCATATTGGGCGCGGTGCAGTGGCAGTGGTTGGAGGCGCAACTGCGCCAACCGGCCGATGTGCGCATCGTCGTCACCTCGTATCAACTGCTTGCCGATGGCCATGGTTGGGAAGGCTGGGCGATGTTCCCGGCGGAACGGCAACGCTTTCATGATCTGGTGGCAAGAACGGGCGCGAATGGCGTTGTGTTGGTATCGGGCGATCGCCACCGCGCTGGCATATACCGGGAAACCCGCCGCACACCCTATCCGCTGCACGAGCTTACATCATCGGCCATCAATATGGGCAGCCGCACCCATCAGGAAGAAGCTGGCCCGAACCGGCTGGGTCCAAGTTTTTCGGCCAACAATGTCGGGATGGTGACCATAGATTGGGTCAGCCGCATGATCGGTTTTGAAATCCATGATGCCAGGGGCCAGACTATGCTTGAACATCGTTTCGCACTGGACGGCTTGCGCGTCTGAACGCTGCAGGCTCAGCGCGGCGTCAGCACTTGGGTGGCTTTGGCCTGTTCGTTGATCCGGGCAGGCGACAGCCACCAATCCAACAGCCGCCCTTCGCTCCAGGCCAGAAGTTGATCCTTCTGATGCGGGTGGAACTGCCGGTCCACTGCCCCGCCGGACAGTACTGACTGCACTCGATCAGGGTCACCCAGATCGGCCACAAAACGCATGGAGGCGAAGAATTCGACCGCATCGCCCTGAAAGGCAGTGCGCGCCCGCATCACAGTCTCGCCGGAACCGCTCATGGCACGTTCAGGAAACCCGAAGGCATCACGCTCAGGCCCGCTGGGGCGCAGCAGGCTGAAAAAGCCGATGCGGTGCGCGGCGCCCCATTGCCACATCGCCGGATCTTGGCCGTGGCGGGCCACCAGTGCCTCGCGCACCGTGGCAGCTGCGCGTCGTATCAGATCGGGCAAGGTCTCGCGACCGGGCGTGCGCACGTCGTCGAACCAGGCAGCATCGGGCGACTGCACCAGCCGGTCAAAGCGATGCTGCCAAACATAATATTGCTTCAGATAATCGCTGGCCAGCGCTTCCCCCATCTCGTCCACAAAGGTCTCAAGGGCGATCTGCTCATACAGCCGGTGATAGATCAGCGG
>DAITMD010000151.1:0-5779 GCA_036835345.1 Sandarakinorhabdus sp.
GCCAAGCCGCTATAGCCGCGCCATCAAGGCGTGCCCCTTTTGGAGCCGCCTTTTTGCCTTGCCCTGCCATTTGTTGCCCCGCCAAGCGTATTCGGCGTCCGCATTCAGACCCCGAATTGGGAAACTGACTATGACGATCAGCCCGTTGATGCCCGTATATGGCCGCTGCGAAGTTGCGCCGGTGCGAGGGCAAGGCTGCTATCTTTATGATGCGCAGGGCCGCGAGTGGCTGGACATGGCCAGCGGCATCGCGGTCAACTGCCTGGGCCATGGCCACCCGCATCTGGTGCAGGCCATCCAGAAACAGGCCGCAACGCTGATGCACACCTCCAACCTGTACAAGGTGCCGGCGCAGGAACATCTGGCGCAGCGGCTGGTCGAACTCACCTTTGCCGACACGGTGTTTTTCACCAACAGCGGCGCGGAAGCCATTGAATGCGCCGTGAAAACGGCCTTTTCCCATCACTATGCGGCGGGCAATCCGCACAAACACCGGATCGTCACCTTCTCCAACGCCTTCCATGGCCGCACGCTGGCGACAATTTCGGCCACCGATCAGGAAAAGCTGCGCAAGGGCTTCGAACCGCTGCCAGACTGGTTCAAGGTGGTGCCGTTCGACGATCTGGCCGCTGCCGAGGCCGCCATCGACGATACGGTGGGCGCGTTCATGGTGGAGCCGATTCAGGGCGAAGGCGGCATCCGCCCGGCCAGCCCGGCGTTCCTCAAGGGCCTGCGCGCGCTGGCCGACAAGCATGGCCTGCTGCTGATCCTGGACGAAGTGCAGTGCGGCGTGGCCCGCACCGGCAGCCTGTTCGCCCATGAACTTTATGGCGTGACGCCCGATATCATGGCCATTGCCAAGGGCATTGGCGGCGGCTTCCCGGTTGGCGCGTGCCTCGCCACCGAACACGCCGCCAGCGGCATGGTGATCGGCACCCACGGCAGCACCTATGGCGGCAACCCGCTGGCCATGGCCGCCTGCGAAGCCGTGCTGGATATCGTTGCCGATCCGGCCTTCCTTGCCCGCGTCCGCGATATGGGCGCGCGGCTTAGCCAGGCGCTGGAGCAGATGATCCCCAATCATGACGATCTGTTCGATCATGTGCGCGGCCACGGCCTGATGCTGGGGCTGAAGCTGAAGAGCGACAGCCGCGCCTTTGTTGCCCATGCCCGCAGCCATGGCATCCTGGCCGTGGCCGCCGGCGACAATGTCGTGCGCCTACTGCCGCCGTTGACCATCGAGGAACAGCAGATCCGCGAATGTGTGGAACGCCTGTCGTCCGCCGCCCGATCCTATCAGCCCGCTGCTGCTGCCTGAGCCTACAGACCCCTCCCCAATGCGGGCGGGGAGGAAGTTACCATGCCGCATTTTCTTGATCTTGCTCCCGCCACTGCCACCGGTCTGCGCGCCATTCTGGACGAAGCGCACCGCCGCAAGCAGGCACGCGCCGGCTGGCCAAGGGGCCGGGTGGATGATGATGCGCCGCTGGCCGGCCATGTGCTGGGCATGATCTTCGAAAAGCCCAGCACCCGCACCCGCTTTTCCTTCGACATGGCGGCCCGGCAGCTGGGAGCGACCACCATCGTTTCCAGTGCCGGCGAAATGCAGCTGGGCCGCGGCGAGACCATCGCCGATACCGCGCGCGTGCTGAGCCGCATGGTCGATGCGCTGATGCTGCGCACCACCCGGCACGAGAAACTGGAACAGCTGGCCGAACACGCCGCCATCCCCGTGATCAACGGCCTGACCGATCTCACCCATCCCTGCCAGGTGATGGCCGATATCATGACCTTTGAAGAGCGCGCCGGTCGCCCGGTCAGCGGATCGACCTGGGCCTATGTCGGCGATGGCAACAACATGACCAATTCGCTGATCGAAGCTGCGTCGCTCTTGAAGTTCGACATGCGCGTGGGGGTGCCGCACGGCCATGACCCCGATGCCGCGATCATGGCCACCGCCTGCGCGCGCGGCGGGCTGATCGGCCTGTATCACACGCCTGAAGAAGCACTGCAGGGTGCCGATGCCGTGGTGACCGACACCTGGGTGTCGATGGGTCAGGCCGATTCGAAGGAGAAGATGGCCGCCTGCCGGCCGTTTCAAGTGAATGATGAACTGATGGCCAAGGCCAATCCCGGCGCGCTGTTCCTGCATTGCCTGCCGGCCCACCGCGGCGATGAAGTGACCGACAGCGTGATGGACGGCCCGCAATCGGCTGTGTGGGACGAAGCCGAAAACCGCCTGCACGTGCAAAAGGCCATCCTGCTGTGGTGCCTTGGGAAGCTCTGATGCTGGCCGAAGGCATCGCGCCCACGGCTGATCGCACGCTGGGCTTCATGGTGCCGGCGCGCGGTGCACGCGGCATGGTGGTGCGCCTTGATGCGACGCTCAATGCCATATTGGCGGCCCACCCCTATCCGCAGCCCCTCATCCGCCTGCTGGCCGAAGCGCTCACGCTCACCGCGCTGGTCGGTGCGACCATGCGGCAGGACAATGGCCAGGTGACGGTTCAGGCCTCGGCCAAGGGCGGCATCGTTGATCTTCTGGCCTGTGACTGGCGGGCGGGTGAGCTGCGCGGTTACATCAAATATGATGCCGAACTGCCTGTTTCAGAAGGTATGTCGCTGCCTGAACTGTTTGGCAAAGGCTATCTGGCGATCACGGTTGATCAAGTGGGTTCCGAAGAACGTTGGCAGGGCATCGTGCCGCTGGAAGGCCACAGCCTGGCCGGCGCACTGGAAGGCTGGTTCAGCCAATCAGAACAATTGCCCACCTTGATGCGGATCGGCGTGTCCGGCAGCGCCAATGACGGCTGGTTGGCCGGCGGCCTGATCGTGCAGCATCTGGCCCGCGCCGAAATCGGCGGCGAGCGGTTGGATGCCGGCGAACAGCACCCGGATTGGGAACATGTCGCGGCGCTGGCCGGCACCACCTCGCCGGAAGAACTGACCGATGCCGATCTTTCCGCCGAAGCATTGCTGTGGCGGCTGTTCCACGAAGAACAGGTGCGCGTGGTGCCGGGGCCGACTCCGGTGAAGGGTTGCCGCTGTTCCGCCGCCCATATCCGCGACGTGCTGATGCGCTTTCCCGAAGAGGAGCGCATCGGGATGCGCGATGAAAAGGGCGTGATTGCCGTGGACTGCCAGTTCTGCAGCCGCGTGTTCCCGATTGCGGCATGACCGGCAGGCTGGCTGTCGTCCTGCTGTCGGGCGGGCTGGATTCCACCACGGTGGCGGCGCTGGCCCGGGCGCAGGGCTGGCGGCTGCTGGCGCTGACCATCGATTATAATCAGCGCCACCGCATCGAGTTGGATCATGCCGCAAAGGTGGCCGAAGCGCTGGGCGTTGAGCGGCACATCATCCTGCCGCTTGACCTTACCGGGTTCGGCGGCTCGGCGCTCACAGCCGATATCGACGTGCCGAAAACCGGCGTCGAGCCCGGCATTCCGGTCACTTATGTGCCGGCGCGCAACACCATCTTCCTGTCGGTGGCGCTGGGCTGGGCGGAAGCGGCCGGCGCGCGCGATCTGTTCATCGGCGTGAATGCGCTGGATTTCAGCGGCTACCCCGATTGCCGGCCGGAGTTCATCGCCGCGTTCGAAACCATGGCCGGTGCCGCCACCAAGGCCGGCGTGGAGGGCGAACGGTTCAAGGTGCACACGCCGCTGATGGCGCTGGACAAGGCCGGCATCATCCACGCCGCACATTCGGTCGGCGCGCCGCTGCACCTCACCTGGTCCTGTTATGATCCGGCGCCGAACGGCCGCCCTTGCGGGCGCTGCGATTCGTGCCGCTTGCGCGCCAAGGGCTTTGCCGAGGCCGGTGTGGCGGACCCGGCAGCATGAGCTATGCGGTGAAAGAATTGTTCCTCACCCTGCAGGGTGAAGGCGCGCAGACCGGCCGGCGCGCGGTGTTCCTGCGCTTTGCCGGCTGCAACCTGTGGAGCGGGCGCGAAGCCGATCGCGCTACCGCCGTCTGCAGCTTCTGCGACACGGATTTTGTTGGCACCGATGGGCCGGGCGGCGGCAAATTTGCCGCTGCCGAGGCGCTGGCCAATGCCGTCGCCGCCTGCTGGGGCGAACCGGCGGCGCATCGGCTGGTGGTCTGCACCGGCGGTGAGCCGCTGTTGCAGCTCGATGGCCCGCTGATCAGCGCGCTGCACGCGCGCGGCTTCGAAATCGCTATCGAATCCAACGGCACGCAGCAACCGCCGCCCGGCATCGACTGGATCTGCGTGTCGCCCAAGGCCGATGCGCCGCTGGTCCTGACGGCCGGCAGTGAACTCAAGCTGGTCTATCCGCAGGCCAGGGCGATGCCGGAACGCTTCGCCCACCTGCCCTTCCAGCATTTTTTCCTGCAACCCATGGACGGCCCGGCGCGGGAAGCAAACACCCAGGCCGCCATCGCCTATTGCCTGGCGCACCCGCAGTGGCGGCTGAGCCTACAGACCCACAAGATCACCGGCATCGCCTAGGGCGCCACCGCAGCCTTCGCTTTCTCCCGCTCCAGCCACGCCAGCATTTCGGCTTCCATCACCGGCAACGGCACGCTGCCCATGCCCAGCAGCGTGTCGTGGAACGGCCGCTGGTCAAAGCGCGGGCCAAGTTCGGCTTCGGCGCGGCTGCGCAGTTCGCGGATCTTCAGCTCGCCCAGCTTGTAGGCCAGCGCCTGCCCCGGCCAGCTGATATAGCGATCGATTTCCACCTCGATGTCGCGGCGCGACAGGGCGGTGTGGTCTTCCAGATAGGCGATGGCCTGATCCCGGCTCCAACCGCGCGTGTGCAGGCCAGTATCGATCACCAGACGGGCAGCCCGCCACATCTCAAAGGTCTGGCGGCCAAACTCCTCATAAGGCGTTTCATACATGCCCAGCTTGGTGCCCAGCCATTCGGTGTAGAGGCCCCACCCCTCGCCATAGCCGGAGAAATAGGTGCGGCGCCGGAACGCCGGCCGGGCTGGCGCCTCCAGCGCCATTGCCGCCTGATGGCTATGGCCGGGCACACATTCATGCAGGGTGAGCGCCACCAGGCCATAGAGCGGCCGCGATTTCAGATCATAGGTGTTCATGTAGCAGGCATCGAGCCCACCCCGCCCGGAGGTGTACACCGGTGCAATCGCATCGGCCACCTTGCGCAGCGTGAAGCGATAGCGCGGCAGCGTGGTGAACACCTCGCTCAACTTGCCGTCCATTTTTTTCATCACCAGCGCCGAAAAGCCCAGCAGCTCATTCGGCGTACGTGCATAAAATTGCGGATCAGTGCGAAGATAGGTCAGGAACGACTTGAAATCGCCAGTATGTCCGGCATCCCGCATGGTCTTCTGCATATCGGCATCGATACGCGCCACTTCTTGTCTGCCCAGTTCGTGGATGGCATCGGGCGTCATGTCCAGCGTGGTGAACTCCCGCACCTGATCGCGGTAGAAGGCCAAACCGCCGGGCAGATCGCGCGCGCCCGTGGTTTTGCGGGCGCCGGGGATATAGTCGCTGCGCAGAAAACCGAGCAGCTTGGTCTGCGCCGGATTGACGATGCTGTCGATCACCTCACGCGCTTCGGCCCGCAGTTGCTCCTGCTCGGTTGCCGGGATCTGCGAGGGCATCAGCTTGAACGGCGTGTAGAACGGGCTGTCCATTGCCGGCCTGATCTGCACCGCCAGCGTCTCGTCGCGGCCTTTCAGGGTGAAGCCGGGCGGCGTGAAGCCGCGCTTCATGCCGGCGCGCATATTGGCAACATGTTCATCAAAGAAGCGCGGAATATCCCGCATCCGGCTGATATAGCGCCGA
>DAITMD010000152.1:0-5742 GCA_036835345.1 Sandarakinorhabdus sp.
CTGGCGCAGGCGCAGGCCCAGATCGCCGGAGACGCCTGATGCCGATGGCTGCTGCCGATATCGAAGCTGCCATCGTGGCGGCACTGCCCGGCGCGGTGGTGGAGATCACCGATCTGGCCGGCGACGGCGATCATTATGCCGCGGTGGTAACAGCGCCGCAATTTGCTGGCCTCAATCGTGTCGCGCAGCAGCGGCTGGTGTATAATGCGCTGGGCGGGCGCATGGGGGGCGTGCTCCATGCCCTGAAACTGACCACGATTCCGGCCTGAACCCGAACCAGCACCCCGAACCAGCACAAGGATATCCCCCGATGACCAATCCCGTCCACGACCGCATCGCCGCCATGGTCAACAGCAACGATGTCGTGCTGTTCATGAAGGGCACGCCATTTTTCCCGCAGTGCGGATTTTCCTCCACTGCTGTCGCCATACTGGAACGGCTCAATGTCGGCTTCGAAGGCGTTGACGTGCTGGCCGATCCGGAAATCCGCCAGGGCATCAAGGAATATAGCGACTGGCCAACGGTGCCGCAGCTTTATGTGAAGGGTGAATTCGTTGGCGGCAGCGACATCATGATGGAAATGTTCCAGGCCGGCGAACTGCAGACGCTGGTGGCAGAGGCCGGCATCAAGCCGGCGGCCTGATCGCGGGCGGCCTGCCCGTGCAGCGCCTGTCCATCGGTGCCATCTGGGACGGCATGACCACCGCCGTGCTGGCCGATCTGTCGCGGCTGTTCTTCATCGCCGCGCCGTTCACGCTGCTGCTGGGGGTGGCGCTGGATCTGTTCGGGCCGGCGCGGCCCGATACGATCACCGACATCACCGGCAAGCAGTGGTTCTGGCTGCTGATGGTGCCGGCGATCTTTGCCAGCTTTGCCCAGCTGGTGGTGACACGGCTGGTGCTGGATCCCGGTGCCGAACCGCGCGCCGCCTTCGCCGCTGCGCTGGCGCTGTGGCCGGTCTATATCGCCGCGCAGCTGCTGTCGGCATTGCCGGTGGGGGCGGGGTTTCTGCTGCTGTTCGTGCCCGGCCTCTATCTCTATGCGCGGCTCGGCTTTCTGGCCAGCGCCATCGTTGTTGCCGAAGGCGGCGCGCCGCTGGGCATATTGAAGCGCAGCTGGGCCTTGAGCGCCGATGCCGCGCTGCCGCTGTTCCTTTTTCTGGTGGTCGCATTGTTCGGCATGATCGGCATCTTCATGCTGACCGGCGGCGCCGGTGCGGCCGTGAGCGTGCTGGCCAAGCTGATCGGGCTGGACACGGTGGCGCGGTTTGTGAGCGCGGTGGCCGGCGGCGTGGCCAGCGCCGTGGTGGCGATTGCCGGCGCTGCCGCCAGCGCCGTGGCCTATCGGCGGCTGGCGGCCTGAACGGCGCCTATTCCCAGATCGCCAGCGGCGGCAGGCTCATCAGGATGGCATCGGTGTTGCCACCGGTTTTCAGCCCGAAGGTGGTGCCGCGGTCGTATACAAGGTTGAATTCGGCATAGAGGCCGCGATATTTCAGCTGGGAAAGGCGCTGCTCCTCGGTGAAGCTCTGGTGCATTTTGGCGCGCACCAGCTTCGGATAGGTTTCCAGAAAGCAGCGGCCAACACCCTGCGTATAGGCAAAATCCGCCGCCCAGTCGCCGCTGTTCAGGTGATCGTAAAAAATGCCGCCCACGCCGCGGTGACGATTGCGGTGGGGCACCCAGAAATACTCCTCGGCCCATTTGGAGTGCGCCGGATAGTAATCGGGGTGGTGGGCATCGCAGGTGGCTTTCACCGCGGCGTGGAACGCGGCGGTCTCGGCCGGGTCGGGCAGGGCGGGATTGAGGTCAACGCCGCCGCCGAACCAGCGCCGGGTCGTCACCAGCATGCGGGTGTTCATGTGCACGGCGGGCACCAGCGGGTTGGCCGGATGGATGACCAGGCTGATGCCGGTGGCGAAAAAGCGCGGGTCTTCGGCGGCGCCGTTGATCTGTTTGGCAAACTCCGGGTTGAACTCGCCGTAAACCGTGGAGATGTTGACCCCGGCCTTTTCGAACAGCCGGCCCTTCATCACGCCCATCTCGCCGCCGCCACCATCGCCGCCGCTGTGATCGGTGCGTTCCCACACGCGCTTTTCAAAGCGTCCAGCCTGGCCCGGAAGCGTGGATTCATCCTCCAGCAGCTCAAGCATGGCCCAGATATCGTCACGAAGCTGGCGGAACCAGGCCTGTGCGGCCCGTTGTTGGTCATCAAGCTCTATCATGGCGGCGTTCCTTAGCGGCGCAGCGGCGGCCTTGAAAGCCTCAAAGCGGCGATGGCCGTCGGCCCCATGCGGTGGTCCTCACCTTACAGCCACGTAATGGGCGCGCCAAAATGTCCGGGGTGGTTGGGCGTTTTGCCCGTTGCGCTCTGGCAACTGCTTGTCTATCCGAACGGGCCAGGCGGGCGGATTGCAACATGGCCCGGCCACCACCGTATCTTCCGGAAGGGACGAAATGGCGAGCGAAGCAGGGCAGGCCACTGCCGATACCCTGAACCCCGACGGCGAACGCCGCCGCGATTTCCTGTATGTGGCGACGGCTGCCTTTGCCGGTGCCGGCGTCGTGCCGGTGGCATGGTCATTGGTCAATCAGATGAACCCGTCGGCCGACGTGCTGGCGCTGGCCTCGATCGATCTTGATCTGTCCTCGTTGCAGCCGGGGCAGGCGATCAAGGCCAGCTGGCGCGGCAAGCCGATCTTCGCCCGTTATCTGACGCCGGAAGATATTGCTGCGGCAAACAAGGTGGACGTGGGTTCGCTGCGCGATCCGCAGTCGCTGGCCGATCGCACCAAGGCGGGCAACGAACAATGGTTGATCACGCTGGGCGTCTGCACCCATCTGGGCTGCGTGCCGCTGGGCGCGGCGGAAGGCGAAGTGAAAGGCGATTTCGGCGGCTATTTCTGCCCGTGCCACGGCTCGCACTATGATACTGCCGCCCGCATCCGCAAGGGCCCGGCACCGAAGAACCTCGAAGTTCCCCCATACACCTTCAAGTCGCCGACTTCGGTAACCATCGGCTGAGGAGCGAGAAGATGAGCTTTCCCTGGGCGAAGCATTATGAGCCGACCAGCCAGGTCGGCAAATGGATGGACGAGCGGCTGCCACTGCCGCGGTTCATCTTTGGCGCGTTGGGGCCGGGCTATCCGACGCCCAAGAACCTTAACGCCTTCTACAATTTCGGCGTGCTCGCCGGCGTGGCGCTGGTGATCCAGATCATCACCGGCGTGGTGCTGGCAATGCACTTTGCCGCCGACACGAAGGTCGCCTTCGATTCGGTTGAACACATCATGCGCGACGTCAATGGCGGCTGGATGATCCGCTACATGCACGCCGTGGGTGCCAGCTTCTTTTTTGGCGTGGTCTATATCCACATCTTCCGCGGCCTCTATTACGGATCCTACAAGCCGCCGCGCGAAATGCTGTGGATGCTGGGCCTGGTCATCTTCCTGTTGATGATGGCCACCGCCTTCATGGGCTATGTGCTGGTCTGGGGCCAGATGAGCTTCTGGGGCGCGCAGGTCATCACCGGCCTGTTCTCGGCGCTGCCACTGGTTGGCACCGCCATCCAGACCTGGCTGCTGGGCGGTTTCTCGCCCGACAACGCCACGCTCAACCGCTTCTTCTCGCTGCACTATCTGCTGCCGTTCGTGACGTTCGGGGTGATCATCCTGCACGTCTGGGCGCTGCACATTCCGGGCTCGAACAACCCGACCGGGATCGACGTGAAGTCGGAAGCGGATACGGTGCCGTTCCACCCCTACTACACCGCTAAGGATTTCGTTGGCCTGGGCATCTATCTGATCCTCTTTGCCGGCTTCGTGTTCTTCGCGCCGAACTTCTTGGGTGAACCGGACAATTATATCCCGGCCAACCCGCTTTCCACGCCGGCGCATATCGTGCCCGAATGGTATTTCTGGCCGTTCTACGCGATCCTGCGCGCCTTCACGACCGACTTCCTGGGCGTTGGTGCCAAGCTGTGGGGCGTGATCGCGATGTTCGCCTCCATCCTGCTGCTGTTCCTGCTGCCTTGGCTGGACACCTCGCCGGTGCGGTCCAACAACTATCGCCCGCTGTCGCGCATCCTGTTCTGGGTGTTCGTGGTGGTGACGCTGGTGCTGGGCGTGTGCGGCGGCAAGCCGGCGGAAGAACCGTGGGTGCGCCTGTCTCAGGTGCTGACCGCCTATTATTTCGCCCACTTCCTGATCATCTTGCCGATCGTTTCCAAGCTGGAAAAGACCAAGCCGCTGCCGGGCTCCATTTCGGAAGCCGTGCTGGCCAAATATGGCAAGGTTGAAAAGGCAATTGGCGGCGCCATGCCCGCCGCCCAGCCGGCCGAATAAGGAGTCCGTTGAATGATCCGCTGGGGCGCTCTTGCCGTCGGCCTGTTGTTTGTCCTGAACGTCATGTGGGGTGCTGTGCAACCTCGCGAGGCGGTTTCGGAAGACATGGCCAAGGAACTGCACAAATATCCCAAGAAGGTTGAATGGACCCACAATGGGCCGGGCAATCTGGGCGTGCTCGGCACGTTCGATCGCGGCCAGCTGCAGCGCGGCTTCCAGGTGTACAAGGAAGTCTGCTCGGCCTGTCATTCGATCAACCGGGTTGCCTTCCGCGATCTGGCCGCTCTGGGCTACAGCGAAGCGCAGGTGAAGGCGATTGCGGCCGAATATGAAGTTGCCGCCATCGATGGCAACGGCGAACCGACCACCCGCAAGGCCACCGCTGCCGACAAGTTCCCGCTGGTCTATGCCAACGAAGCAGCCGCCCGTGCGGCACAGAACGGCGCCTATCCGCCGGACCTGTCGCTGCTGACCAAGGCGCGGCCCGATGGCACCAACTATGTCTATTCGCTGCTCACCGGCTATTCCGATGACGTGCCGCAGGGGTGGTCGAAGCCGGACACGCTCTATTACAATCCTTACTTCCACAGCGTGAACATCGCGATGCCACCGCCGCTGGCAGCGGACGGCCAGGTGGAATATTCGGATGGGTCGTCGGCCACGATCGATCAATATGCCAAGGACGTGTCGGTGTTCCTGACCTGGACCGCTGAACCGAAGCTGGAAAACCGCAAGCAGATTGGCGTTGCGGCCATTCTGTTCCTGCTGATCATGACCTTCCTTGGCTATCTGTCCTATCGCAAGGTGTGGGCAGACTTGAAAAAGCCGGCCTGATCACGCGACCGGCTGGTTGAACAGGGGCGGCCATCCGGCAGGGTGGCCGCCTTGTTCCTTTTGGGGGCAGGGATGGCCAACGAAGATCTGAAGGCGCTGGTGCGCACCATCCCGGATTATCCGCACGCCGGCGTGATGTTCCGCGATATCACCACGCTGCTGCTGGACGGGCCGGGGCTGACGGCTGCGATTGATCGCATGGCGGCCATGCTGGTGCGCCCACCCGATCTGATCGCCGGCATCGAAGCGCGCGGGTTCGTGTTCGGCGCGGCGCTGGCGCATCGGCTTGGCGTCGGTCTGGTGCTGCTGCGCAAGCAGAACAAGCTGCCGGGGCGGGTGGCCGGCATCAACTATGCGCTGGAATATGGCACCGACCGGATCGAGATGCACGAAGATGCGGTGCAGCCCGGTCAGTATGTTGCCATCGTGGATGATCTGATCGCCACCGGCGGCACCGCACTGGCGGCCACGCAGCTATTGCGCGGCGCGGGCGCCGAAGTGGCGGAGGCGGCTTTCGTGATCGATCTGCCCGATCTTGGCGGCGCGGCAAAACTGCGCAGCACCGG
>DAITMD010000153.1:0-5741 GCA_036835345.1 Sandarakinorhabdus sp.
CCGGCTTCCCCGGCCCCACCAGCCGCGTCCACCAGCCGGCCTTGCCGGTGCGGGGATGTTCGCTGGCCACATATTGATCCAGCGTGAGCGCGTGGCAGATCAGGATCGCATTGCTGGCATTGGCGTTCAGGCGGCCATAGGTTTCATAGGCGATGGTGAGTTCCGGCAGCACGCCGCCACCGGCCAGCGGGAAATCCCCCGGCAGCGTGATGCGGCGATCAAGGCCAAAACGCGTGTCCATTGCGGCGACGGGCCATAATGGCGCGGGGGTGACTGTGCCAGCGATATTCGCTAACGCCGCCAGCATGACCATCGCCGCACCCAAGATGAAACCATGGATAGAGGCCATGCACGCCTATGTGCCGGGCAAGGCGAAAGCCGATGGCGCGGCGGTGGCGGCCAAGCTGTCGTCCAACGAGAATCCGTGGGGGCCGTCCCCGCTGGCGGTGGCGGCGATGCAGGATGTGCTGGCGCAGGGCCACCGCTATCCCGATCCGGCCAGCACGGCGCTGCGAACGGCGCTGGGCGCCAAATATGGCGTCGACCCCGCGCACATCGTCTGCGGCACCGGCAGCGACGAGATTTTGCACATGATCGCATCCGCCTTTGCCGGGCCGGGTGACGAGATCATCCACGTGCGTCATGGTTTTGCCGTGTACGAAGGCGCCACGCGCCGGGTGGGGGCCACGCCGGTGGTGGTGCCCGATGTGGATTATACCGCCGATGTCAGCGCCATATTGGCCGCCGTCACGCCGGCCACGCGCATCATCTATCTGGCCAATCCCAACAATCCCACCGGCACGCTGCTGCCCGCTGCCGAGGTGCGCCGGCTGTTCGCCGGGCTGCCGCAAAATGTGATCCTGGTGCTGGACTGCGCCTATGCCGAATTTGTGGAGGGCGAGTATGAGGGTGGGCTGGCGCTGGCCATGTCTGCGCCCAACCTGATCGTCACCCGCACCTTTTCCAAGATTCACGGGCTGGCAGCACAGCGCGTCGGCTGGGCAGTGGCGCCGCTGGCCATCGTGGCGGCGCTGGAGCGCGTGCGCGGTCCGTTCAACGTGACGACCACCGGGCAGGCCGCGGCCGTGGCATCGCTGGCCGATGACGCGCATATCGCCATGGTGCGGCGCGAGACCATCCGGCTGCGCGACTGGCTGGCCGGCGAGATCGCCGCCTTGGGCAACGCCGGCCTGCGCGCCATTCCGTCGGCGGCGAATTTCCTGCTGATCGAATTTCCCGAAACCGGCAGCGTGACGGCAGCGGCCTGCAACGATTATCTGCTGGGGCGCGGCATCATCTGCCGCTATCTGGCGGTGCAGGCGATGCCGCGCTGCCTGCGGGTATCCATCGGCACCGAGGATGAAACCCGCATCGCGGCTGCCGCCATCCGCGCCTTTGTCGAAAGCGCTGCATAATGTTGCCCTTCTCGCGCGTTGCCATCATCGGCATGGGCCTGATCGGATCGTCGCTGGCCCGCGCCATCCGCACCCATATGCCCACGGTGCGCATCGCCGCCAGCGATGCCGATGCGGCGGTGCGCGCCCGCGTGGCGGAACTCAATTTGGTTGATGACGTGGCCGATGGCGCCGGCACGGCCGTGGTGGATGCCGATCTGGTGATCCTGTGCGTGCCGGTGGGCGCGATGGGCGCGGTTGCCGCCGAAATCGCCCCGGAACTCAGCCCCGACAGCGTGGTGTCCGATGTGGGATCGGTGAAGGAACAGGTCGCGCGCGTGCTGGGTTCGGCGCTGCCCGGCGTGCATGTGATCCCCGCCCACCCGGTGGCCGGCACCGAAAAATCCGGGCCGGATGCCGGGTTCGGCAGCCTGTTCCAGGGCCGCTGGTGCATCATCACCCCGCCGCCGCGCGCCGATGAGGTGATGGTGGAGCGGCTGGCGGAATTCTGGCGCCGGCTGGGCAGCCGGGTGGACCGGATGGACGCCGCCCACCACGACCGGGTGCTGGCCGTCACCAGCCACCTGCCGCACCTGATCGCCTACAGCATTGTCGGCACCGCCAGCGATCTGGAGGAGGTGACGAAATCGGAAGTGATCAAATACAGCGCCGGCGGTTTCCGCGATTTCACCCGCATCGCCGCATCCGATCCGGTGATGTGGCGCGACGTGTTCCTGAACAACCGCGAAGCCGTGCTGGAACTGCTGGGCCGCTTTACCGAGGATCTGGTGGCGCTGCAGCGCGCCATCCGCTGGGGCGAGGGCGAGACGCTGGAAAGCCTGTTCACCCGCACCCGCACCATCCGCCGCAGCATCATCGATGAAGGCCAGGACACTGAAGAAGCCGATTTCGGTCGCGGCCACACAGAATAGGGCTTGGCAGGCTGGCAACTGCCCTGCGATAATCCAGTGAAAGGGTCGTGCACAGCGCCGAACATTGCAGCAAGCAGTGACGGCAGCACCAGTTCAAGGCGAGGCACATGATATCCAGACATTCCATGGCGGCGATCCTGCTGGCTGCCGGCGCAGTATGTTCGGCCATGCCGGCCGCCGCGCAGATCAACGCCGGGCGCAAGGGCGGCGTTGAAAAGGCGCGCGCCGAAAAGACCGCCGAACTGCCCACCTGCGGCAAGGCCATCGGCACCATGGGCATCAGCGACCCTGAAACCCGCTGGTGGGAAGGGCTGGGCCTTGGCAATCCCGAAGCGCTGCTGCGCATCTATGCGCAGAAATCCGGCTGTTTCCGCCTGGTCAACCGATCGGCACGCGGCATGAACGCCATGGCGCAGGAACGCAATCTGGCGGCGGCGGGTGAAATGCGCGGCGGCGGCACCATCGGCAAGGGCCAGATGGTGCAGGCCGATTACACGCTGATTCCCAACATCGTCACCGCCAATCGCAACCGCGGCGGCAACCGCTTCGGCGGCCTTTTGGGTGCCATCGTTCCCGGCGTGGGCGGCGCGCTGCTGGGCGGCATCGATGTGAAAAAGCGCAGCGCCAACGTCACGCTGGAAGTGGTCAACAACAAATCATCCGAAGAATTCGTGACTGAAGGCTCGGCCACCAAAACCGATGTCGGCTTTGGCGGCGGCGGCGGCATCTTTGCGGCGGGTTTCCTGGGGGCCGGCGGCGCCAGCGGCTATGCCCAGACCGAAATCGGTCAGGTGATTGCGCTGGCCTATCTGGATGCCTTCACCAAGCTGGTCGGCGATCTGGGCGGGCTGGAAGCTGCGGCCGGCGGCCAGCAGGCCGAACGCGCCGTGGTGATGAAAAACGCCGGGCGGATGTTCGCCGCCGCCTCCACGGCCAAGGTCGTCAAGCCGCTGGACGCCGGCGCCATGCTCTATCCCACCGGCAACAAGCAGGCCGGGTTCTGGGAGGTCACCGACGAGCTGGGCACCAAGGGCTGGGTGAGCGAAGTGGCGATCGGCATCGCGCGCTAAGCGGTCACATCAGGCGTGGGCAGGCCGGCAACTGGCCGCGGCGCGGGCGTGTGGCCAGATCGGCCGGCAGGCCTGACAGCGCGGCCACACCGCCGGCCGGCAGCGCAGTTTCCAGCGCCAGCCGCACCGGCGCGCGCAGCCGCAGTTCGGCCGGCGGCGCGGTGCCGTTCAGCGCGGCCTGCACGCTCATCGGGCAGACGCTCATGATGGTGCCAGCCAGCCGCAGTTCGCTGCCCAGCGCCACAACCGCGGCCTCCAGCCTGAAAATCTCGCCGGTGGCATCACTGCCGGTCAGCGTGACATCGATGCTGCCGCTGCCGGCCCAGGCGGCATAATCGTCAAGCCGGCGCGGCCCGCGCACCTGCGCGTCACCGCTGAGCGCGATCGCCGCCCCCTGCCCCAGCTTCAGATCGGCTGCCTTCAGCACCAGCTGGCCCTGCACCGGCAGCCCCGGCCCCGGCTGAAGCGCTGCCGGCCCGATCGCTTCGCGGGCGTGCAGTTCCAGCGTGGCAGCGGTGAAATCCGGCCCCAACCCGAAATTGCCGCGTGCATCGGGCAGGATGATGGACAGCCGCGCCAACTGGCCCTGATCCAGTTTCAGGCTGGCCGTGCCCGCCGCCGCCGTCGCCGCCGAAGCCAGCGCGCCCAGCCGGGCATTGAGCGCAATCTCCTGCCCCTGCAGCACGGTCAATTCCGGCCGCCACGGGCCGCGATTGAGGCGCAGGCGCTCGACCGCAAGGCCCATCTGCACCGCCCCGGCATGGGCCAGCGCCGCATCGGCAATTTCCGCTTCCAGCCGGTAGGGGAAGCCGATCACCTGCGGCTGTGTGCCGGGGAACCAGCGCATCAGCGTGGCGGCATAATCGCCGGCCCAGCCGCGCCACAACTGGCCATAGACCGCCAGCCCCAGCGCCAGCGGCAAGAGCGACAGCAGCAGCGGCCAGCGGCGCTTCATTTCACCGCCTGCAGGGCATTGATCGCGCCATGCACCCTGGTCTCCACCTCGGCGCGCGGCAGGCCGGGCGGGATGGTCTCGGCCAGCCGCATGGTGATGGTGCCGGGATATTTGATGAACGCCTTGGGCCACACCTGCCCGCTGTTCAGCGCCGCCGGCACCACCGGCAGCTTCAGCATCTTGTAAAGCCCGGCAAATCCGGCCGCCAGCGGCGGTGCGTCGCCAACCTCCACCCGCGTGCCTTCCGGGAAGATCACCACCGGGCGGCCCTGCGCCACTGCGGCCTGCGCCTGCCGCATCATCTCGCGCAGCATGCCGGCGCTGCCTGACCGATCGACAAAGATCGAGCCATGGCGGGCCGACGCCAGACCCCAGATCGGAATGGCGCGCAGTTCCTGCTTCATCACCACTGCCGGCCGTTCAAACCACCACAGCGTCAAAATGGCTTCGAAAGCGCTTTCATGTTTCAGCGCGAACAGGTGCGGCCCGGCCGGAATCTGTCCTTCAATGGTCAGCCGCGTGCCGGTGATAAAGCGGCTGCACAGGCGGAACCAGCCGGCCCACAGCTTGGGCCCGATATACAGCAGCGGACCGCCGCCATCGCGCGGCGTCAGCAGCCCCAGCAGCAGCGCCATCGGCACCAGCAGCAGCGATCCGCCCAGAAAGGCGATCTGAAACAAGATGGTGCGCACGAACGCCAGAACGGTGGCAGGCAATGATCGGGACATCACGGCGCCCCGGCCAGCAGCGCCGCTCGGCGCGCCAGCCATTTCGAATATTCAAATGCCAGACCTGGCGCCTTGGGTTCGGATGGCACCGCATCGGGCAGCACCTTCACCTCTGGCGGCAGCACCCGCGCCAGTTCCAGCCGGGCGCGGCGCATATGGGCCGCGCTGGTGACCAGCCTGATGGTGCGGAACCGGTGCTGCGCCGCCCAGCGCGCGGTTTCTTCGGCATTGGAACGCGTATCGACCGCAGCATAGCCCAGATCGGTGGTGTTCAGCCGCGACATCGCCACATCGAACGCCGCCGCCAGTTGCCGGCGGCTGGTGTTTTCGCCCACGCCCGATACCAGCATGCGCCGCGCCGATCCGGCCTCCACCACCGCCAGCCCGCGCAGGAAGCGCCCGGCCCCGCCGGTCAGCACCACCACGCCGTCGCTGCGCGTGTCCAGCGGCGCCGGCCCCGGCAGGGTGAGCGTGAACCACAAAAAGCCCAGCACCCAGGCCAGCAGCGGCAGCGCCGCCAGCCGCGCCAGCCAGCGCCGGCGCGAGGCGCGGCGATTGCTGCTGCGGCGCACGGGTGCCGGCCGCTTCACATCTCGCCCCGCTGCCGGCGCAGCGCAAACCAGCGTTCGCGATTGGCATTCTGTTCGGCCAGCGTTCGCGCG
>DAITMD010000154.1:0-5718 GCA_036835345.1 Sandarakinorhabdus sp.
TTTTCAATCACCTTGGGCGCTGCGCCTTCCATCACGGCCACACAGCTGTTGGTGGTGCCCAGATCGATCCCGATAACCTTGGCCATCGTGCCATTTCCCTGTCTTGTGGGCCCGCTCCATGCACCCCATCTAGGCAGCGCGGCTGGATCGTCCCCGGTTGAAACATTGCCGGCCGGTCATCCGGCCTTGGTTGCATTGGCGATATAGGGTGCAATTGCGGTGCTGCAAGACTGTAACGCCGCGATTAAACGGGAGAGCCATGACCAGCCACGATGACAGCTTGCCGCACGCGCGCGCCTTGACGCCAGCCGAGGTGGCGCTGGCCGGCAGCGTGTTCGGCAGCGCGCTGGACCCGGCATGCGTCACGGTGCGGCGCGCCAAATGGTGGGCCTTGCAGCCGTGGTGGGTGACGATGGCACCTGATGGCCACATCTGGTGCCACCCCAATGGCTTCAACTGGCGGGCGGACTATGCTGCCTGCACGCCGGGATTGCAGGCCCATTTCATCCACGAGCTTGTGCATGTGTGGCAGGTGCAGACCGGCGGCCATCTGGCGCTCAGGCGGCCGCCGCTGGCGCGCTATGGCTATGCCGTCACACCCGGCAAGCCGTTCCACCGCTATGGCATCGAACAGCAGGCGATGATCGTCGAGCACGCCTTTCGCGCCCGCCTGCGCGGCGATGCCGACACGCTGGCGCAGCTGGCTCCGCTGCTGCCGTTTGACGGCTGGGCCTAGGCGAAACCGCGCTCACGCTGAATGGCCAGATCGCAGGGCCGGCACAGCACCCGCACATTGCCTGCCACATATCCCTGCTCAGCCACCAGCCGGTCCAGCACCGTGTCCATATCCGGCAGCGGCTCGGCACAATTGGCACATTTGCCCTCCTGCGCCTTCACCGTGCGCGCCTTCAGCGACTGGCGGGCATTGGGCTTGCCGCGCTCATCGTAGCTCAGTTCCTTGTAGATCTTGCGATTGAGCGCAAAGCGCAGGCCCTCGTCGCCGCCGGCAATATCGGCAATCCGCGCCCGGATTTCGGCCAGCAGTTCCCGTGCCCGGCCCAGTTCGGCTTCGTCCAGTGTGCGATTACCCGTCATGGAGCCTGAACCTCGATCAGCAGCTTGCCGAAATTGCCGCCGGTATAAAGCTCCCGCACGGCCGCGACAGCATTTTCCAGCCCCGGCCGGATATCCTGCCGGGTCTTCAGCCTGCCTTCCATCATCCAGCCGGCCAGCGCCGCGCCGCTTTCGCCGTACCGCGCGGCGAAATCGGTGACGATGAAGCCCCGGATGCTCAGCCGCCGCATCAGGATCATCGTCCAGAAGCCCGGCGCTTCATTGGGCGTGATGTCGTTGTAGGTGGAGATCATCCCGCACAGCGACACCCGCCCGAACAGCTTCATGCGCTGCAGCACCGCCACCATGATCTGCCCGCCCACCTGTTCGAAATTGATGTCGATGCCCCCCGGTGCCAGCCGGTCGAGCGCTGCGCCGACATCCTCGTTCTTGTAATCGATGCAGGCATCGAAGCCGAGTTCGTTCACCACATAATCGCACTTGGCCTTGCCGCCGGCGATGCCGATCACGTGGCAGCCCTTGATCTTGCCGATCTGCCCGACAATCTGCCCCACCCCGCCGGCAGCGGCCGAAACCACCAATGTTTCGCCCGGCTGCGGCTTGCCGATATCGAGCAGGCCAAAATAGGCCGTCGGCCCGACCAGCGCGAGGCTGCCATAGCTGGCGGCCAGCGGCACGCCGGGCAGCGCCGGCAGCGGCGACATGAAGCTGCCGTCGCTCACCATATGATCGGCCCATTCGCCCAGCCCGGCCATGATCTGGCCCACCTCGATGCCCGCCTTGCGGCTGGCGATCACCCGCCCGCACACGCCGGCGCGCATCGGCGCACCCAGTTCGACCGGCGGCATATATTGCTCCTGGTCGCTCATCCAGATGCGGTTGGTGGGATCAAGGCTGATATAGAGGATGTCCAGCAGGAACTGCCCCTCAGCCAGATCGGGCAGCGTCTCCTCCACCAGCTGCAAATCGCCGTCGGCAATATCACCCACCGGCCGCCGCGCCAGTTTCCACAGCTTGCGTATCATGCCTCGTCTCCCCGTTTGATTGCGTCCAGAAACTGCACCAGCGCCGCCGCCGCCGCCGGTTCGGCCAGCGTGGGTGTGTGGCCCACCCGCGGCACGGTCAGCGCCATCAGGCCCGGCACCCGCTTTGCCATCTGCGCCTGCGTGGCATCCGACATCACGTCTGACAATTCGCCGCGCAGCGACAATATGGGCAGGCTTTTCAGGCTGTGCAGCGCCGCCCAGTCATCGGCGCCGGCATCGCCGTGCGGCAGCCGGAAGGGTTCGGCAATGCGCGGATCATAATCAAACACGATGCGCCCCTGCGGGCTGATCCGGCACAGGCGCTTGGCAAAGCCCAGCCAGTCGTGCAGCCCCCAATCGGGATAGATGGCCGCATTGCGCGCCGCCAGATCGCGGGCGGCGTGAATCCAGGTTTCCCAGTTGCCGCCGCGCCCGACATTGGCGCGCAGCCGCGCCAGCCCCGCCGGTTCGATGGCCGGGCCGATATCATTGAGCACCACCCCGGCCATCGCCGCGCGGTGCGCCGTGGTGAGCCGCAGCGCCAGCAGCCCGCCCAGCGAATTGCCGATCACCACAAAGCGCGTCACGCCCGCCGCCGCCAGCAGCAACGACAAATCCTGCAGATAGACCAGCGGCACATAAGACAGGGAATCGCGCGCAAAGCCCGATTCGCCGCGCCCGCGCAGATCAGGCGCGATGATCCGCCACTGCTCGCCCAGCAGGCCGCCCAGATGCGCGAAATCGCCGCCATGGCGCGTCAATCCGGGCAGGCACAGCAGCGCCGGGCGCGCGGCAGGCACAACAGGATCATGATGTTCGCGCCAGCACAGCCGCACATTGTCGGGCGAGAACAGATACTGCCGGGTCCAGCCGTCATTGGCAGCAGGCGCCGCCGAAGGGCGAAGCGGGAGGGCGGACGGGACCATGATTTTTGACTCTGACTCAACTCCCTTGCTATAGGAAGCCATTACCGTGGGGGTAAGGAAGACCAACGCCAGTGGCCACACGCGCAATCGATACACGCCCTGTCCAGACCCGTTCTGGCGCCAGAGCCGGCAGCAAGCTCGACACCAGCCGCGCGCCCGACATGCGCGCCCGCCGCTATGATCCGGCGGAAACCAAATCGCGGGTGCTGTCTGCCGCCCACATGCTGTTTTCGCGGCAGGGCTTTGCCGCCACCGGCACCGCCGATATCGCCCGCGAAGCCAATGTGTCGGAAGGCTCCATCTTCTACCATTTCGGTTCGAAGAAGGCACTGCTCGAAGAACTCGGCCGCCGCCACGGCGAAGCCATGATCGAGGCGATGGAAGCCGGCTACACGCTGGCACAGCTTGGTCCGGACATCACCATCCCGCGCGTGCTGCGCTTCGTGCGCGACAATATGATGTGGGAAGACATGGACGGCGACTGCAATGAATGCGGCCCGATGTCCAAGAAGGCGGCCACGCCTGATGCCGAGCCTTTCTATCACGCCGCCAAGGAAGTGACGACCGACTGGATTCAGCGCCACCTGTCGGCCGCGCTGGCCGCGCAGGGCGTGACCGGCGTGGAAATCGATCTGGCCGCCAGCTTCACCCACCATATCGTCGGCGATGCCATTGATCGCTGGCTGTGCGCATCGACCCCGGAAGAAGCCGACCGGATCGAGCGCGAGACCATCCGCTTCGTGCGCGCCGGCAGCGGATACCGGCCGGCCTGACAACAGGCCGTGCAGTTCAGGCCCGAAACCGCCATCCTTGGCCTTGGCCCGGATTTTTTCGATCCGGCCCAGCCGGCGGCGTTTCCGCAGACCGTCCTGCGCTTCCGCAATGATCGTGCCGCCGCCGAAATTGGCCTTGATACGCTGACAAGCGATCAGTGGCTGGCCCATTTTGGCCGCTTCGATCCCCTGCCCGGCAGCCTGCCCCACCCGCTGGCGCTGCGCTATCACGGGCACCAGTTCCGAACCTACAATCCCGAACTGGGCGACGGACGCGGCTTCCTGTTCGCGCAGGCCCGCGATGCGGCGGGCCGCCTGATGGATCTGGGCACCAAGGGCAGCGGCACCACGCTCTACAGCCGCAGCGGCGATGGCCGGCTGACGCTGAAAGGCGCGGTGCGGGAAATCCTTGCCACCGAAATGCTGGAGGCGCTGGGCGTCAATACATCCCGCACGTTCAGCGTGATCGAAACCGGCGAAAAGCTGATCCGCAGCGATGAACCTTCGCCCACCCGCGCCGCCGTGCTGGTGCGCCTGAACCACAGCCATATCCGCTACGGCAGTTTTCAGCGGCAGGCCTTTCACCAGAACCGCGACGGGCTGATCCGGCTGGTGGACTATTGCCTCACCCACCTCGCGCCGAACGCATCCGGCCCCACGCCGGCCGCAGCGCTGATGGACCATGCCGTACAGGGCGCGGCGCGGCTGGCAGCGCACTATATGGCGGCCGGCTTCGTCCACGGCGTGCTCAACACCGACAATATCAACATCACTGGCGAAAGCTTCGATTACGGCCCCTGGCGCTTCGCCCCGGCCTGGGATGCCGGCTTCACCGCCGCCTATTTCGACCATGGCGGGCTGTATGCGTTCGGGCGGCAGGCCGAGGCGCTGCAGTGGAACCTGTTCCAGCTGGCCAGCGCGCTGCGCCACATCGCCGAGGTGGACGAACTGAAAGGCCCACTGGAAACCTATCCGCTGCGCTATCGCAGCGCGCTCGGCGATGCGGTGCTGGGCCGGCTGGGCGTGAAGCGGCTGGGGCCGGAGCGCGACGAAGCGCTGGTGCAGGCCGTCCAGCAGGCGCTGGTCGCCACCCAGATGGATCCTGACCGCTTTTTCTTTGATTGGCGCGGCGGGCAGCGGCGCGGGCCATCGCCGGCAGACCATCACTACAGCCACGACGGCTTCAGCGATTTTCTGCGCCTGATCCCGGATTTTGCCGCCAGCGCGCCGTCCCACCCCTATTGGTCAGACGACGCGCCCTGCACCATGCTGGTGGGCGAGGTGGAGACAATTTGGGCCGCCATCGCCGAGCGCGACGACTGGCAGCCGCTGCACAGCAAGATCGCCGCCATCCGCCACATGGGCGACGCGCAGCTGTAACCCCTCTCCCGGGCGAGGAGAGGTTAAGAGCTGGATCACCTCTCCCCGCCGGGGAGAGGTCGACTCGCGCAAAGCGCGGCGGGAGAGGGGCAGCGCACCGCCCCTAACGCGCCAGCATCGCCCCCAGCGGCCGGCCGCCGAACACATGCACGTGCAGGTGCGGCACCTCCTGATGGGCGTCCAGCCCGGCATTGGCCAGCAGCCGGTATCCCGGTTCCTCCAGCCCCAGCATCCGCGCCACCTCGCCCACCGCGCGCACGAAGCCGGCAATCTCCGCATCGCTGGCCTGCGCGGAAAAATCCGCCCAGCTGCGATACTTGCCCTTGGGGATCACCAGCACATGGGTGGGCGCCTGCGGGTTGATGTCGTGAAAGGCCAGCGCGTGGGGCGTTTCATGCACCCGCTTGCTTGGGATTTCGCCGCGCAGAATGCGGGCAAAGATGTTGTTGTCGTCATAATCGCCCAACGCTGCCACCGGCATGGCCTGTCCCCTCATCCTGTCCCGCCGCCACCATAGCCGCCCGCGCAGGCGCCGGCCAC
>DAITMD010000155.1:0-5714 GCA_036835345.1 Sandarakinorhabdus sp.
GAAAAACCCGGTGCGGTTGGCGCGGGCGTTCACCACGCCGGCAAAGCTGGCCGACGCCGTGTCCAGCATCTGCCAGCGCGGGAAGCCGGCAATCTGGCTGGCCAGCCGAACCTGAGTGATCTTCGTGCGCTGTGCCTCGTCCTTATAGAATCCCAGCGCCTCGGTGCCGCGCGGCAGGGCGGCGTGCGGTTCGATGCCGGCCAGCACGCGGCCGACATTGGCGATGTTGCGATCCAGATGGCGCGGGCCGTGGCCGATCACCGTGTACAGCTCCGCCCCGTCGCCGGTATCCGGCGGCATGTCGCGGCCCACGCCCACCGTGCCGTAACAATGCGCCAGCCACACGGTGCCGGCCCTGGCATCGCGCGCCGCCGGCCAGCCCGCCACGAACCCAGCCTCGGCATAGCTATCGGCATAGGGTGACGGCGTGAATTTCAGCCCCGCCAGCGGCCGTTCATATTCCGCCGGCAGCGGCTGCGGGCGCACCCGCTGTTCGCGCACGTCCGGCGGCTGGCTCAGCGGTTCCTTGCCGGCTTCTGGCTTTGCCGCCCACTGCACCACATAATTGTCCTGCACGCGCACGATGCGGCCATCATCGAAACGGCCGGCGCGCACCAGCGCCTTGATCGCCGCCACATGCGCCGGCGCGAACTGCGGCGCCAGCTGGATCACCATGCGCCCCGCCGCCGTGTCCATCACCATGATGTCGTCGGGATCGATGTCCAGCCAGTGCGCGGCAGGTGCCCTGGCGGCAATCTCGTCCGCCGATGGCTGCACCAGCGATGGCGGCGGCGGCGTTTGGGCAATGGCTGGCGCCAGCAGCAGCGGCGCGGCCAGCAGCGCAAAGACGCGGCGCATCAGGCTTCGTCCGGCACGAATTCAAGCGCCAGCCCATTGATGCAGTGGCGCAATCCGGTGGGCGGCGGCCCATCGGGGAAGATATGGCCCAGATGGCCGCCGCAGCCGGCGCAGTGCACTTCGGTGCGGGTCATGCCGTGGCTGCTATCGGTGCGGGTGCCAAGCGCGCCCTCCACCCCGTCCCAGAAACTGGGCCAGCCCGATCCGCTGTTGTATTTGGCGGCCGAGCGATAGAGCAGCGCCCCGCAGCCGGCACAATGATAATCGCCGGCGCGCTTTTCATCGTTGAGCGGCGAGGTGAACGGGCGTTCGGTGGCATGATCGAACAGCACGGCGCGGGCTTCGGGAGACAGGCAGCTCATCGTGTCACTCCAATCAGGGAACGCGGGCCAGCGCGTCGATTGCGCCCTGCAGGATATAGCTCGCCGCCAGCTTGTCCACACGGCTTGCCCGGCGCGCGCGCGACAGATCTTCCGCAATCATCGCGCGCTGAACAGCAGCGGTGGACCAGCGTTCGTCCCACAGCAGCAGCGGCAGGCCCAGCGGTGCCAGATTGCGCGCAAAGGCCCTGACCGATTGGGTGCGCGGCGAATCGCTGCCATCCATATTCAGCGGCAGGCCAACCACCAGCCCGGCAATCGCTTCCTTGCCGGCCCACGCCATCAGCGCGGCGAAATCGGCGCTGAATCTGGTGCGGGCGATGGTGTGCGCCGGGCTGGCAAAGCGCCAGCCGGCATCGCAGGTCGCCAGCCCGATGGTTTTCGTGCCCACATCCAGCCCGGCCAGCCGGCCGCCGCCGGGCAGCAGCGCGGCGAAATCGGCGGCGGTGGCGGCGATCATTTGGCCGCCGCTTTGGGGGGCTGCCACGCCGCCGCCCGCGCCGCCACATCCTGCCGCACCGCCTGCCAGAACAGCGGATAATCAAAGACATGGAAATTATTGCCCGGCATCACATAGGCCGGATAGCCGCTGGGCGCTTCGCCGATCAACAAAAGCCCGCGGGCATCGCAGCGCGCCGGCACGCCGGGCGTGAACAATTGCCCGGCCTCCAGCGATGCCGATGGCACCAGGCTGCCGGGATTGGCGCTGCCCGGCACCGCATCGTCACCGGTCGCCCCTGTTAGGGGATTGGTGCACAGCATCGCCGTAGCGGCGCGCGCCGCGCCGGTCAGGCCCTTGTCGCGGCCAAAAACCGCCAGCAGCGTTTCCGGATCGGCGGGTTCGCCAAAGCTTTGCCACGACAATATGCACCCCGCCTGTTCGCGCTGCTCGCAGGCCGGCAGGCCCAGCGCCGGCAAATCGGCGGCCACCGATACCGGCCAGCCCACCACATAGGCCGCCACCACGCGCCTTGCGAGCGGCTTGCCCGCCACCTGTTCCTTCAGCAGCCGCATCAGGTGCAGCGCGCCCTGGCTGTGCCCGGCCAGCACGATGGGCGCATCCGGTCCTTGCGCCTTCAGGAACACCGCGAACGCCGCCGCCACATCATTATACGCCAGATCGCGGGCGGCGGCAGCGCTGCGCCTATCCTGGGGCGTTTCGGCCAGGAAACTGCCCAGCACCGCCTGCCGATAATGCGGCGCCCACAGCGGGCCGGCATCGGCCAGCGCGCTGGCTTCGGTGCGCAGGAACCCCGCCAGCCGCGCCGCCACCGCGCCATCATCCGACCGGCCGTTCCAGCGCTGCACATCGATCACGGCGGTGGGCGGGATGAAGAACACCGCCGTCTTGCCCTGCGGCGCGGCATCGGCCCCTTCCGGCCGCCACGCGGTGGGATCGCCGGCCATGCCGGGCCGCGCCGCCCAGCTGCCGGCGCTGCCATAATCGAACGGCGCGCCGGCTTCAGCCGCTTCAAATGCGCCGCCCGGCACCAGGGCGGCGCTCAGCAACTGATTGCCCGCCAGCCGCCACACCAGGCCGGCGGCGATGACGATGAAGATGGCCACGGCCACCAGCCAGAGAAAGAGCCGCGCTGTCATGCGCGGCCCTTAGCAGCAGAAGCGCGGGCGGCGAAATGGCCATCGTTGTCACCCCACTTGTCTTGAAAACGGAAAGGCTCATAATCAAAGGCATGAACGCGATCCTGTGCATTGAAGACGATGCCACCATGGCCGATCACATCGCGCAGGGCCTGACCGACGCCGGCTATCAGGTGCAGGTGGCCAGCACCGGGCCGGAGGGGCTGGACCTGGCGCTGGGCGGGCATTACGCCGCCATCGTGCTGGATCGGATGCTGCCGGAACTGGACGGGCTTTCGGTGCTGTCGCGCCTGCGCGATGCCGGCATTCAGACGCCGGTGGTGCTGCTGTCGGCGCTGGCCAGCCTGGATGAACGGGTGAAGGGCCTGCGCGCCGGTTCCGATGATTATGTCACCAAGCCGTTTGAACTGCCCGAACTGCTGGCCCGGCTGGAGGCGGTGCAGCGGCGCAGCAATCCCGCCGGCGAACTCACCCGGCTGGTGGAAGGCGAGCTGGAACTGGATCTGCTGGCCCGCCGCGTCAGCTTTGCCGGCCGCCGCATCGAACTGCAGCCGCGCGAATTTCGCCTGCTGGAATATCTGGTGCGCCACAGGGGCCAGGTGGTGACGCGCTCCATGCTGCTGGAAGGCGTGTGGGATTATCATTTCGATCCCGGCACCAACGTGATCGACGTGCATGTCAGCCGGCTGCGCAAGAAACTGGATGAAGGCGGCGCCGGCCAGATCGTGGAAACCGTGCGCGGCGCCGGCTATCGGGTGGGCGGCGAGCCGGTTTCGGCCTGAGGCCGCCATGCCCCGTTCGGGCCAATCACGACCATCATCGGCGTGGCAGCCCTCTGCCCTGCACCGGCTGCTGAACCGCGCCGCGCCGCGCACCACCACGGCGCGCATTTCGCTGCTGCTGTTCCTGGTGCTGCTGGCCGGTTCCAGCCTGCTGCTGGTGCTGCTGGAACGCGTCACCCAGACCCAGGTGGAGCGTGAGGCACAGGGGCGCATCACCGCCATCGCCGATGCCGCCGAAGCCGCCTGGCGCAAGGATGGCATCGAAGCCGCGCTGACCATCCTTGATGGCGAACTTCAGGTGCCCGGCCCGCTGGTGATCCATCTGGAAGACGGTGCCGGCGCGCTGGTGCTGGGCAATCTGGGGCGCTGGCTGGTCGGCGTGCCGGCAGACCAGCGCTATTACCGGGTGCCGGCCATGCAGGGCGAACGGGGCGAGACACAGCCCTATATGGTGGTCGGCCGGCCGATGCCCGAAGGCTATCGCCTGCTGATCGGCCGCAGCCTGGAAGCCGAAGTGCAATTGCAGCGCACGCTCACCCTCACGCTGGCGTTCGCGCTGCCGGTGGCGATGCTGCTGGCCTTTCTCACCAGCCGCCTGATCACCTCGATCATTGCCGATCGCGCCCGCAACATCGCCGATGTGGTGGGCGATGTGACGGCGGGCCGGCTGGATGCGCGGGTCAATGTGCCGCCCGGCCCGCCCGCCGATGCGTTCGATTCGATGGGCCAGGCGGTGAACGTGATGCTGGCCCGGATCGAGGCGCTGCTGGATGAACTGCGCGCCGTCACCGACGGGCTGGCGCATGATCTGCGCTCCCCGCTCACCCGGCTGAAGGCACGGATCGACCGGCTGGGGCAAGGCACGGTGGTGGATGCCGCCGATCTGGCCGCGGTGGCGACCGAGGCCGAATCGCTGCTCGCCATGCTGGACAACAGCCTGGAAATCAGCCGCGCCGAAGCCGGCATCGGGCGCGACAGTTTTGCCCAGGTTGATCTGTCGGCGATGGTCGCCGATCTGGCCGACATGTATGAACCGCTGGCCGAAGATGCCGGCGTGTCGCTCACCGTGGCGCATGACGGTGTGCCGGTGACAGCCCGCGCCCACCGGCAATTGCTGGGACGGGCGCTGGCCAATCTGATCGACAATGCGCTGCGCTATGGCGCGGCCGGGCAGCGCATCGAACTGTCGGCGGAAGCGACGCCCGGCGGCGCACGATTGGCGGTGGGCGATCACGGCCCCGGCATCCCGCCCGGCAGCCGGCGCGAGGCGCTCAGGCGCTTTGGCCGGCTGGACGCTGCGCGCGGCCGGCAGGGCGAACGCCCGCAGGGCGCCGGGCTGGGCCTGGCCCTGGCCGCCGCCGTGGCCCGCCTGCACGGCGGCACCATCACCCTGTCCGACAATCAGCCCGGCCTGCGCGTGGCCATCGATCTGCCCGCCGCTCCGGCGGCTTGACCGCCGGGGCCAACCAAAAGGATTCCGGCGGCTTGACCGCCGGGGCCAACCAAAAAGCTCCCGGCGGCAGAATAGGCCTCAGGCCGAAACGATCATCCCGTGGCGCTTCTTGCCGGCACTCACCTTGGCGCCCGGTGCCACCATCGCTGCATCGCTGCCCGCCGCCACGCCATCGATGCGCGCGCCGCCCTGCGCCACCAACTTGCGCGCCTCGTTCTTCGACGCGGCAAAGCCAAGGCCGATCAGCGCATCGATGATGGTGACGGGCGCAGCCACGGCGAACTGCGGCAGCGCCTCCCCCGCGCCGCCTTCGGCAAAGGTGGTGCGCGCCGTCTGGGCGGCGGCCTCGGCAGCGGCGCGGCCCCGGCACAGCGCGGTGGCCTCGGTGGCCAGCACGTCTTTCGCGTGGTTGATCTCCGCGCCCTCCAGCGCCGCCAGCCGCGCGATCTCGTCCAGCGGCAGATCGGTGAACAACGCCAGGAACTTGGCCGTATCGGCATCATGGGTGTTGCGCCAGAACTGCCAGTAATCGAAATGCGGCAGCTGGTCCTCGTGCAGCCACACCGCGCCCTGCGCCGTCTTGCCCATTTTCGCGCCATCAGCCCGCGTGATCAGCGGCGTGGTCAGCCCGAACGCCTCTTT
>DAITMD010000156.1:0-5695 GCA_036835345.1 Sandarakinorhabdus sp.
TTGGCGTGCTGGGCTGGGGCGTGGGCGGCATCGAAGCCGAAGCCGCCATGCTGGGCCAGCCGGTTTCGATGCTGATCCCAGAAGTGGTCGGCTTCAAGCTGACCGGCACGCTGGCCGAAGGCGTTACCGCCACCGATCTGGTGCTCACCGCCACGCAGATGCTGCGCAAAAAGGGCGTGGTCGGGCGGTTTGTGGAATATTTCGGCCCCGGCCTTGATGCGCTGTCACTGGCCGATCGCGCCACGCTGGCCAATATGGCGCCCGAATATGGTGCCACCTGCGGGTTTTTCCCGGTGGATGCCAAGACCATCGATTATCTGGTGCTGTCCGGCCGCGATGCGCAAACCGTGGCGCTGGTGGAAGCCTATTCGAAGGCGCAGGGCCTGTGGCGCGAGGCGGACACGCCCGATCCGGTGTTCACCGACACGCTGGAACTTGATCTGGGCAGCGTCATGCCCAGCCTGGCCGGCCCGCGCCGCCCGCAGGACAAGGTGCTGCTTGCCGATGCCAAGCCGGCGTTTGAAGCCGAACTGGCCGGCGGCTACGGCAAGGCCGACAAGATGCAGCAGCGCGTGGCCGTTGCCGGCGCCAATTATGATATCGGCCACGGCGACGTGGTGATCGCTGCCATCACCAGCTGCACCAACACCTCCAATCCCAGCGTGCTGGTGGCGGCCGGGCTGGTGGCGAGGAAGGCGCGGGCGCTGGGCCTGAAGAACCAGCCGTGGGTGAAGACCAGCTTTGCCCCCGGTTCCAAGGTGGTGACCGATTATTTCGAAAAATCCGGGCTGGCGGCCGATATGGACGCGCTGGGGTTCAATCTGGTCGGTTATGGCTGCACCACCTGCATCGGCAATTCCGGCCCGCTTCCGGAACCGATTTCCGATGCAATCAACGGCAATGATCTGGTCGCCACGTCGGTTTTGTCGGGCAATCGCAATTTCGAAGGCCGGGTGTCGCCGGACGTGAAGGCCAATTATCTGGCCTCGCCGCCGCTGGTCGTTGCCTATGCGCTGGCCGGCACCATGCGCAAGGACCTGACTCGGGAACCAGTTGGTGAAGGCAGCAGCGGCCCGGTCTATCTGAAGGACATCTGGCCCACCAATGCCGAAGTGTCGGCGATGGTGATGGCCAACGTGACGCCGCAGATGTTCGCCGCGCGCTATGCCAATGTGTTCGATGGCGATGAACGCTGGCAGGCAATCAGGCAAGAGGGCGGCGCCACCTATCGCTGGAACCCGGCCTCCACCTATGTGCAGAACCCGCCCTATTTCGAGGGAATGACGATGACGCCCAGCCCGGTGGCCGACATCATCGGCGCGCGCGCCCTGGCGGTGTTCGGCGACAGCATCACCACCGATCACATCAGCCCGGCCGGCAGCATCAAGGAAGCCAGCCCGGCCGGCACCTATCTGACCGACCGGCAGGTGACCAAGGCGGAATTCAACAGCTATGGCGCGCGGCGCGGCAACCACGAAGTGATGATGCGCGGCACCTTCGCCAACATCCGCATCCGGAACGAAATGGTGCCGGGCGTGGAAGGCGGCATCACCCGCCATGTGCCATCGGGCGCGCAGCTGCCGATCTATGATGCGGCCATGGCCTACAAGGCGACCAATACCCCGCTCGTGGTCATCGCCGGCAAGGAATATGGCACCGGCTCCAGCCGCGACTGGGCGGCCAAGGGCACCACCCTGCTGGGTGTGCGGGCGGTGATCGCCGAAAGCTTCGAGCGCATCCACCGCTCCAACCTCATCGGCATGGGCGTGCTGGCGCTGGAATTCGCCGCCGGCACCAGCCGCCAGAGCATCGGCCTGACCGGCGAGGAGACGTTCGAGATCACCGGCCTGTCCGATCTGGGGCCGCGCCAGATGCTCACCGTCGGCTTCACCCGGCCGGATGGCAGCAGCGGCGAGTTCGAGGTGCTGTGCCGGATCGATACCGAGCAGGAGCGCGAATATTATTACGCCGGCGGCATCCTGCCCTATGTACTGAGGAAACTGGCCGCCGCCTGAGCATTGCGGCCATCATGTCCCAGACCGCCATGCTGATCGAGGCGGCAGGTTGGGCGGGTGCCGTGCTGGTGCTCGCCGGCTATATACTGGCGTCATCGGGGCGGATCGACGTGCGCTCCGCCGCCTTCCAGTGGCTGAATCTGCTGGGTGCCGGCGGCTTTGTGATCAACACCGCCTGGCACGGCGCCTGGCCATCGATGGCGCTCAACATCATCTGGTGCGGCATCGCCCTGTTCATGTTGGCGCGCCAGAATCGGGCCTGAACCGGCCCCGAATCACCCGGATCGTCCAGCCTGCAGTCGGCGGGTGCGGCCTTGTGAAGCATGATTAGCCGTTGATTATTCGACGCGCACCCACATCTCTCAGGCTGTTGCGCAGCGTTGGCCGCCGTCAGATTCATGAAAACGCAACAAAACTGGTTCTGGTTAACATAATCTTACGCTTTTTCACTTGCCATGAGCAAAAGGTAAAAATAGCGTGAAGGGGCCTGGGTCACAGGGGCGTATCAGGGAGTTTACAGGGCATGCGTTATTATCATTCCGGCACCGCAATCGCGCTTGCGATCGCCGTGGCCACCCCGGCTTTCGCTATCGAAGCCTTCGAAATCTACGATCCCACCAAGATTGCTGCGCCAGCGGCCAGATCGCTCAGCACCGCACAGCCGGTGAAGCTGACCAGCGGCGCGCGCAATGGCCTGAGCTGGACGGCGGCCAGCCGCGTGATCGGCCAGACGGCGACATCGGATGTGCTGCCGCCCACCAACACCATCGGCGGCGGCGATCCGATCTACAAGCCCAGTGCCAACAAGAGCGGCACCGTGGCGCTGATCATGGAATATCCCGACGGCTCCGCGTTCATTTGCTCGGGCAGCGTGCTGGCCGATGGGCGCTCTATTGCCACCGCCGCCCACTGCGTGAGTGATGGCGCTGGCACGGCCAATCCGGTGAAGACCACTGTGCACTTCTACAATGGCGACCCCGACCAGCGCGCAGTTGGGGTCGGCAACACCAGCGAAACGCGTCAGGTCACCGCCTATTTCGTCCACCCCGAATACACCGGTGAAGTGATCGACCAGAACGATATCGCGATCCTGCGTATCAACGCGGAAGCGCCGGCTTCGGCCCAGCGCTATGATCTGTACACGCCAGGCGCCAATGGCCTGACCGGCACCCAGTTCAACGTGGCCGGCTATGGCGCGCGCTCCACCGTTGGCGGTGCTTCAGGAAACACGCCTCCGGCTGGTGCCCGCACCGGTTTCCTGCGTGAAGGCGACAATCGCTACGATTATGCTTGGGGTAATCCGCTGTTCGAAGGTTTCTTCACCGACATCTTCGCCGGCGAGAATTTCTTCGGCACCGCCGATATCGAATTCAGCTATGTCTCTGACTTCGACAACGGGACGCTTGCGCAGGATCAGGCGCGCCGGATTGCCAACGCGCTGGGCCTCGGCCCGATCGGCGATCTCAACTTCAACGATCAGGGCCTGGGTGCCCGCGAAGTCGGCATTGCCGGCGGCGACTCCGGCGGCCCGGGTTTCGTTGATGGCAAGCTGGCGTCGATCAACAGCTATGGCCTCACCTTCGGCGTCAATTTTGGCGATTTCGGTGGCGGGCTGAATGCCGGCTGGGGTGAATTCTCGGGCTATGTGCCAGTTTACATCCACACCGATTTCATCGCCTCGACCGCTGTGCCGGAACCGGCCAGCTGGGCGATGCTGATCGCCGGCTTTGGTCTGGCCGGGGGCGCCATGCGCCGCCGCCGCGCCATTGCTGCAACCGCCTGACAACAGAATATCCTCTACACGAACAGATGGCTGGCTCCGAAATCCCCCGGAGCCAGCCTTTTCGTGTCAGGCCCATTCGAGCAGGCTGCGCCTGATCCGCCCCCACGCCGCCACCGGCCAGCCGCGCTGCGCGGCAATCGCCGCCAGTTTGGGCGACGGGTTGGCACACAGCACCCGGCCGCCGCGTGCCAGCGCCAGTTCGAAACAGGGCAGATCGCTGTGATGATCGCTGGTGAAATGCACCACGGCACGGCCCAGCCCGGCCCGTTCCAGCCATGCCTCCAGCGCAGCCCGCTTGGCCGGGCCATAGCAATTCTCACCATCCAGATGGTGCGTGACAAAGCCATTTGACCGCACGGCCTCGGTGGCCACCACGTCGGTCACGCCGAACCGGGCGGCGATGGCGCGCACGTAAAAGCCGTGGCTGGCCGACGCAATCACCACTCGCCGGCCTGCCGCCTGATCGGCCGCGATTGCCGCCCGCGCCGGGGCCAGCGCGTGTGCCGCGACAAACGCCTCGGCAAAGCGTGTCGCCGCCGCTGCCAGCCGCGCTTCGGCAACATGCGGGCCGATCAACCAGCGGTGGGCCCAGCTCTTGATCTGCCCGCGCGACATCGCGCCTTGCCCATAGGCAATGCCGCCAACCGCCGCCACCGGCAGCAGCAGCGCCCGCCACGGCGCCTCGGTCTTCAACCAAAAGCGGATGAAATGCGCCCAGCTGCCGGTGTCGGTCAGCGTGCGATCAAGATCATAAACCGCAATTTCGGGCGCAACTTCAGGCATGGCAGCAATCGCGGGACTTGGCATTTGGTCAGCGTTACCGCACTTTGCCGGCCATGGGCAGCAGCATCAACTGGATCGGGACGGAAGGCGGCGAAGCGCGGGTGGCGCTGGCCGGCCGACTGACCATCGAGGATGTCGCCAATCTGAGCGACGCCCTGTCCCGCCACCCGCCGCGCGCGCCCGGCCTTGCCATCGATCTATCGGCGGTCACGGCCATTGATACCGCCGGGGCCTGGGCCATCAATCATGTGCAGGCACAGTGGCAGCGCGCCGGCCACCCGGCCCATGTCGAAGGCGCCGCGCCCGATATTGCCCGGCTGGTGGCGGCACTGGCCGGCGAAACGCCGCCGGTCACCATGCGGCCACCGGTGGGCAATCCGATGCTGGCCCGCGTCGAACGCGTTGGCCGCGCTGTGGTGTGGCAGGCGCGCAACGTGGCCGGCTTTCTGGGCTTTCTGGGCCAGACGCTGGCGGCGCTGGGCCTGACGCTGATTGGCCGGCGGCCATTGCGCTGGCACGCGGTGGCGCATCAGGGCGAAGCCATTGCCGTCAATGCGCTTGGCATCGTTGGCCTGCTGCTGTTCCTGGTCGGGCTGGTGATCGCGCAGCAGGGGGCGGTGCAGCTGGCCCAGTTCGGGGCAGAGGTGTTCACCGTCAATCTGATCGGCCGGGCAACCACGCGCGAACTGGGCATTTTGCTGACGGCGATCATGGTGGCGGGCCGGTCGGGATCGGCGTTTGCGGCGCAGATCGGATCGATGAAGCTCAATCAGGAAATTGATGCGCTGCGCACCATCGGGCTGGATCCGATCGAGGTGCTGGTGGTGCCGCGCGTCATCGCCTGTTCAGTGCTGATGGTGGGCCTGTCGTTCTTTGGCGGCCTGTGCGCGCTGCTGTCGGGCGGGTTGTATGTGTGGCTGGAACTGTCGATGCCGCCGGCCGCATATGTCACGCGGCTGCAGGAAGTGACCCTGATGTCGGATTTCGTCATCGGGCTGGTGAAGGCGCCGGTGTTCGGCTTCATCATTGCGCTGATGGGCTGTTTTCATGGCCTGCAGGTAACCGGCAATGCCGAATCGGTGGGCGAACGCACCACGCGGGCGGTGGTGGAGGC
>DAITMD010000157.1:0-5674 GCA_036835345.1 Sandarakinorhabdus sp.
GGAGCTGCCACCATGAAAGCCATCCGCCTCCGCCATCCCGCCGGCATCGATAACCTCAAATACGAGGACATGCCCGATCCCGGCGCCCCCGGCCCCGGCCAGATCAAGGTCCGCATCCGCGCCAGCAGCCTGAATTACCACGATTATATCGTCGTGGTCGGCGGCATCCCCACGCCCGATGGCCGCATTCCCATGAGCGATGGTGCCGGCGAGGTGCTGGCGGTGGGCGAGGGCGTGAGTGAGTTCAAGGCGGGCGATCTGGTGGTCTCCACTTTCTTCCCCAACTGGCTCGACGGCCTGCCCAACATGGCGGGCTTTGCCTCGGTGCCGGGCGACGGTGCCGATGGCTATGCCGTGGAGCAGGTGATTGCGCAGGCCACCAGTTTCACCCACGCGCCCGCCGGCTACAGCCACGCCGAAGCCGCCACGCTCACCTGCGCTGGCCTGACCGCGTGGCGGGCGCTGGTGCCGGAAGGCCAGCTGAAGGCCGGCGATGTCGTGCTGGTGCAGGGCACCGGCGGCGTGTCGATCTTTGCGCTGCAATTTGCGAAAGCCATGGGCGCCACGGTGATCGCCACCAGCAGCAGCGACGAGAAGCTGGAACGACTGAAGGCGATGGGTGTTGATCACCTGATCAATTACAAATCCACACCCGGCTGGGGCGCCGAAGCCTTGAAGCTGACGCAGGGCCGCGGCGCCGATCATATCGTGGAAATCGGCGGGGCGGGCACCATGCCCGAATCAATCACCGCCTGCGCCGTGGGGGGCCACATCAGCCTGATCGGCGTGCTCGCCGGATTTGCCGGACCGGTCTCCACCGTGCACCTGATGTCCAAGCAAATCCGCCTGATCGGCATCACCGTGGGCACAAGGCGCCAGCAGCAGGACATGATCCGCGCCATCAATCAGAACGGCATCCGCCCGGTGATCGACACGCACTTCCCGCTCGCCGAACTCGGCGCGGCGTTCCGACATCAGGAATCAGGCAAGCATTTCGGGAAGATCTGCGTCGATATTTGATCGCGGCTGCAACGAATCGGCGGGCTGGCGCGA
This sequence comes from Sandarakinorhabdus sp., assembly GCA_036835345.1. GTDB lineage: Bacteria > Pseudomonadota > Alphaproteobacteria > Sphingomonadales > Sphingomonadaceae > Sandarakinorhabdus. The sequence goes on from DAITMD010000157.1 coordinate 1,054, forward strand.
ACTCATGGGCAGACAGGATCAGCCATGAAACACGCTCTCGCTCTTTTGCTTGCCGCCGCCATCGCCTCACCGCTGCTGGCCGCAGATGCCGCCCACCCAACGGTGATTGAGCTGTTCCAGAGCCAGGGTTGCTCTTCCTGCCCGCCGGCCAATGCCAATGTGATGGCGCTGGCCGACCGGCCGGACGTGCTGGTGCTCAGTTTTGCCGTCACCTATTGGGACCGGCTGGGCTGGAAAGACCGCTTTGCCCGGCCGGAGTTCACGCAGCGGCAATATGATTATCGAGATGGCCTGAACCACGCCAACGTGTGGACTCCGCAGACGGTGATCAATGGCCGCACCGATGTGACCGGCGTGCGCGCTGCGGAACTGATGCGCGCGGTGGCGGACGGCGATCGCGGCAATGGTGGGCCGATGCTTGGCCAGAACGCCGGACGGATCAGCATCGGGGCCGCAGCGGTTGCAGGAAGCGGCCCGGCCGATGTCTGGCTGGTGCGTTATGATCCGCGCACCGTGCAGGTGCCGGTGAAGGCCGGCGAAAATGCCGGCCGCACGCTGCCGCACCGCAATGTTGTGCATCAACTGATCAACCTGGGCCGCTGGACCGGTGCTGCAGCAGAATTGGCGCGCCCCGCCGCAGTCGCCGGACTGTCGGAAGCGGTGCTGGTTTAGCGTGCTGGCGGCGGGCCGGTGATTGCGGCGCTCAGGCTCCGGTGAGGATCCGGTCCACCAGCTGCTTCACGGTCGGGATGAAGCGGTTGGAATAGAAGGGGTCGCTGGCGAAGCGGTAGGCGCTGTGGCCGGCGAAGGCGAGATTGGCGTCCGGATCGCCGCCGTGGGCGATTTCCTGCAGGGTTTTCTGGATGCAGAAGCTGCGCGGATCGGCCAGGCGCCCGGTGCTGTTGGCTTCGTTGTCGGCCCAGCTGGAAAAGCCGCAGTGTGACAGGCAGCCCATGCAATCAGCCTGATCCTTGCGGATTTCGCTGCGTTCGGCGGTGGTGACGAACACCAATGTGTTGTCGGGGGTTTTCAGCGCTTCGGCAAAGCCGGCGCCGTGCCATTCGCGGGCGCGGATCAGATCATCGCGGGTGACGAAATAGCGTTTGCTGCCCACGCCCACGTCCAGCGGGAACTGGTGATCGCCGGTGGCCGTGGTGGAAAAGGCGATCTGCCGCTCGCTGCGGGCTTCAAGCGCGCGCAGGAAGGGGTTGCGGATGGCCGAGGAGTAGAACCCGGTCGGCGAGAATTTGTGCAGCAGGATATCGCCTTCGTTCAGGGTGAGCAGCTTTTCCTTCCACGCCTGCGGGATCGGGCTTTCCTGCGTGAGCAGCGGGCGGGTGCCGAACTGGAACACCACCTGGCCCAGTTCGGGATTGTCCAGCCAGTTTGACCATTCGTCCAGCCGCCAGACGCCGCCGGCCATCACGATCGGGACCGATTCCGGCACGCCCAGTTCGCGCATGGTGGCCCTGAGTTCGGCGACGCGCGGATAGGGGTCCTGCGGTTTGCGCGGGTCTTCGGCATTGGACAGCCCGTTGTGGCCACCGGCGAGCCAGGGGTCTTCATACACCACCGCGCCCAGCCATTCGGCCGCCTTGTGATAGGCGCGCTTCCACAGCGCGCGAAAGGCGCGGGCCGAGCTGATGATCGGGTAATAGTGCACGCCATATTGGGCGGCGATTTCAGAGAGTTTATACGGCATGCCGGCGCCGCAGGTGACGCCGTTGACCAGCCCGCGCGTGCGTTCCAGAACGCCGTGCAGCACGCGCTGCGCGCCGCCCATTTCCCACAGCACGTTGATGTTGAGCGCGCCGTGGCCGCGCTTCAGTTCGGTTGCGGCGATGTCATAGGCGCGCTGCACCTGCGCGACGCCGCCATCGATGGCATATTTCACCAGTTCCTCGTGGCGGTCGCGCCGGGAAGCGGCGTGATAGACCTGCCGGATGACATGGCCATCTTCATCATAATTGTCGGCATTCACCGCCGATACGGTGCCCACGCCGCCGGCCAGCGCCCATGCGCCCGACGAGGCATGGTTGGTGGCAGCGACGCCCTTGCCGCCTTCCACCAGCGGCCAGACCTCGCGGCCGCCCATTACCAGCGATCTCACACCCGAAAGCATCTTCACCTGTTCCGCAGCCGCCGGCGCTGCTGCCCGGCCGGCCTATTGCGGCAATCTTGTGGCACTGTGCAAGCCACAGTTGCCACCTGCGCGGATTGGCCTGCCCTTTTCGCCGGGCCGATGATCGGGCAAGGCGGCTCGGCCATGGCCGAATCGCTGCCCCCGCCGTCTGATCCCACCACCATCCGCCGCCTCTATGGCCGGCGGCAGGGCCATGCGCTGCGGCAGGGGCAAGCGGCGCTGTTTGCCGATCTGCTGCCGCGCATCGCCGTGCCAGCTCAGGGCCCGATCACCGCGCCGGGGCTTTTCGGCGATGACCGGCCACTGTGGCTGGAAATCGGGTTCGGCAAGGGCGAGCATATGGCCGGGCAGGCCGTGATGCACCCGGATGTGGGCCTGATCGGAGCGGAACCGTTTGTGGACGGCGTGGTGGGCGCGTTGATGGCAGTGCGTGACGGCGGCATTGCCAACGTGCGCATCCATCACGGCGATGCGCTGGATGCGCTGGAACGGCTGGCGCCGGCCAGTGTGGAGCGCGTGTTTCTGCTGCACCCCGATCCTTGGCCCAAGGCCCGCCATGCCAAGCGCCGTTTCATGAACCCCGGCCCCATCGATGCCATCGCCCGCGTGCTGAAACCCGGCGGGGAGTTTCGCTTTGGCACCGATCACCCGGTCTATTGCCGCTGGGCGTTGATGCAGATGGGCCAGCGCCGTGATTTCGGCTGGCTTGGCGATACGGCGGCGGATTTCCAGGTGCGGCCCGGCGATTGGCCGCAAACCAGATATGAAGCCAAGGCGCGCCGCATCGGCCACGAAGTCTGGTACTTCCGCTGGGTGCGGCATTGACCCCCGGCATTGACCGCTTGCCGCGCTTTCGCCTAGGCGTTGCCCGGTGAGCATCTATCTCGACTTTGAAAAGCCGATCGCCCAGATCAGCCAGCGCGCCGCCGATTATCGCGCCGCCGGTGATGAAGCGGGCGCGCGCCATGCCGAAGGCGCGGCGCGGCGGTTGCTGGCCGAAACCTATGCCCGCCTGTCGCCGTGGCAGAAAACCCTGGTGGCCCGCCATCCGCAGCGGCCGCATTTTGGTGATATCGCCAAGGCGCTGGTGGCCGATTTCATGCCGCTGGCCGGCGACCGGGCCTATGGCGAGGACAGCGCGATCATCGGCGGCATCGGCACGCTGCGCGGCCAGAATGTGCCGGTGATGGTGATCGGCCACGAAAAGGGCCGCGATACCGCCAGCCGTGTGCACCATAATTTCGGCATGGGCCGCCCCGAAGGCTATCGCAAGGCCACGCGGCTGGTGGAGCTGGCCGGGCGCTTCAACGTGCCGGTGATCACGCTGGTGGACAGCGCGGGTGCCTATCCGGGCGTGGACGGCGAAGCGCGCGGCCAGGCCGAAGCCATTGCCCGTGCCACCGCGGCCTTTCTGGCAGCGCCGGTGCCGGTGATCGCTGCCATCACCGGCGAAGGCATGTCGGGCGGGGCCATCGGCATCGCCGCGGCTGACCGGGTGATCATGCTGGAACATGCGGTCTATGCGGTGATCTCGCCGGAGGGCTGCGCCTCCATCCTGTGGCGCAACGCAGAGAAAGAGGCGAACCGCGCCGCCGATGCGGCCGAAGCCATGAAAGTGACTGCGGCGGACTGCAAGTCGCTGGGCGTGATCGACATGATCGTGCCGGAACCGCTGGGCGGTGCGCACCGCGATCCGGCCGCGGCGATATCCTCGCTGGCGATGGCCATTGCGGCCGAACTGCAACCGCTGCTGAAGCTGCCGCCGGCCGATCTGGTGAAGGCCCGGCGCGCCAAATATCTGGCGATGGGCCGCGCGCTTTGAGCGCTGCGCCGCCCGGCTGAGGGTCTGGCGGGTGCGGCCCTTGCCGATTATGCTGCCGGCATGACCAGCCGTTTCACCGCCCTCACCCTGTCGCTCCTGATCGCCGCAGCGCCCGTCGCCGCGCAGGCACCGCCCGGGCTGACCGATGCCGAACGCAAGGCCGGTGCCGAAGCGCATCCGCAGATCCTGCAGCAGTTCGGCGGTGCCATGAGCGGGCCGGTGGCCAATTATGTGCGCAGCGTGGGGCAGAAGATCGCCGTGCAATCGGGCGGCGGGGCCAGGGCCAGCGATTACACGGTCACGCTGCTCAATTCCAACGTCAACAACGCCTTCGCCATCCCCGGCGGCTATGTCTACATCACCCGGCAGTTGCTGGCGCTGATGAACGACGAGGCGGAGCTGGCCTTCGTGATGGGCCACGAAGTTGCGCACGTGGCCGCCCGCCACGGCCAGAAGCGGCAAAGCCGGGCAGCGCTTTCGAACATATTGGCCGGCATTGCCGGGGTGGTGACCGGATCGGATCTGGTTGGCCAGGGTGCCGGCATGGTGGCCGGCCTCACGACGCTGGGCTTCAGCCGTGAACAGGAACGCCAGGCCGACAGTCTGGGCGTGCGCTATCTTGCCAGCGCCGCCTATGATCCGATGGCCAGCGGCGA
>DAITMD010000158.1:0-5650 GCA_036835345.1 Sandarakinorhabdus sp.
CTGGCGATGGCCCGGCTGACCCACACGGTCGGCACTTTCTTGTCGGGCAGGCCCTTGGGCGTGATGGTGGCCAGATTGAAGCGGAAGGTCGCCTCCCCGCCGGGGATCATGGCGTTCTTGAAGGTGCGCTTGCCCAGCAGCGGAAACGGCTTCAGCCCGGCGCGGGTGGCCGGTGCCATGTTGAGGATGAGCGCCGTATCGAACGACAGCGCAATGCGGATGTTGAGCAGCGCATCCTTCACCGCGACCGGCATGTAGGGATTGCCGTTCTCGGCCACGTTCAGCGTCAGCACCGGCGGTGTCGGCACCTTGGCCGCACCGGCCGGCACAGCGGCCAACAGCATTGCTGCCGCCAGCAGAAGCCTCATGATCTGATGTCCGCCGGCCCGCCCGCCAGGATGAAGCGCCGGTCGCAATAACCGCAATCGGCAAAGCCGGTGGCATCGATCTGGATCCACACGCGCGGGTGGCCATCGCCGCCGCGTTCATCGCCATCGCAGAACACGCGGGCGGTATCGGTGACATAGGTTTCGGGTGCCGGCAGTGCGGCTCTGCGGGGGCTGTTCATGCCGCCCTTCCTATCAGGGCCGCCGGGCATTGTCATCGGGCTACGCCGGCCGCGCACTGCGCCGGGCCGCGGCATTTTGGGCTGGCGGCCATGTGCCACCAATCTGTCATGCAGGTGCAATGCTGCTGTCATCACAGGCGGGCAAACGCCGGTTCGTCTGCCGCCCGGCACCTGCTGCGGGCCACCAACGATGTGGGGTCACGATATGACGCGTTTTCTGCTGCTGGCCGGCGCCTGCCTGCTGCCCGCCTTTGTTGCCACCGCTGCCGAAGCCGACGATCAGACCGCCGAGTCCATCGGCGAGGAGATCATCGTCACCACCCAGCGATCGGAGCAGAAGCAGAAGGACGTGCCGATCACCGTGACCGCCTATACCGGCCGCACCCTGCGCGAGATTGGCGTTACCCAGTTCGATCAGCTTTCGGCCTATGTTCCCGGCCTGAATGTGCAGGAACAATCGCCCAACAATCCGGGCTTTGTCATTCGCGGCATCACCTCTGATACCGGCTCGTCGCAAGGGTCGCCAGCGGTCACTGTCTATCTGAACGGTGTCGACGTGTCGCGCTCGCGCGGTTCCTATTTCGATCTGTTCGATCTTGAGCGGGTGGAGGTGGTGAAAGGCCCGCAATCCACCCTGTTCGGCACGGCTGCGGCCGTTGGCGTAGTGTCGGTGATCACCGCCAAACCGCGTCCCGGCACGTCGGGCGAAGTGCGGGTGGGCTACGGCAATTTCGATCAGCGCCGTATCGATGGTTTCGTCAACATCGGCAACGACACGCTGGCGCTGCGCGTCGCCGGCGCGGTGAAGCTGCGCGACGGCGTGGTGGAAAATATCGCCGGCCGCCCAAATTCGCAGACGCCGAATGGCCCGCGCATCGATGATCTGAATGGCCAGGGCCAATATGGCGCGCGCGTCTCGCTGCGCTACACGCCCAGCAGCGATCTGACCGTTGATCTGATCGGCACGTTCGATGCCCAGCGCGCGCCGGGCACCGCTTTTTCCAGCGGCACCTTCGCGCCCACCGGCGGCAATACCAGCCCATACACATTCAAGGAAGCCGCCGGGTCACCGTTCAGCGCGCAGGTGCTGGGTGCCGATCAGCCCAGCCTGACCCGCAATGTCTATGACGTGAACCTGACTGCGGCCTACAGGCTGAACGACGCCTGGAGTGTCACCGCCATCGCCGGCTATCGCAATTTCGACAGCCTTGAGGTGTTCGACGCCGATGGCACCCAGGCCTGGTATCTGGAGTTTGCTGAAGACGCGCGCGGCGAGCAGCTGAACTTCGAAGCCCGCACCAATTACACAAGCGACACGGTGCGCGCATTCTTCGGCGCCAATTATTTCTGGGAATCCGGGTTTCAGCGGGTGCCGTTCAGTTCCGAAGAAGGGACGTTCCTGCAGTGCGCCGCCAACCTGATCCCCGGTCTGGGCTGCATCAACAACAGCACCGGCGTGGTTTCGGCCGCGGCCGCCACCGGCATATTGACCGGCGGCGCCGCCACGCAATTGCCCTATGCTGCCGAACTGTTCCGCAATTCGGCCGTGATCGACACATTCAGCCTGTTCGGTGACATGACGCTGATCCCGCTGCCGCGGCTGGAGTTCAACATCGGCGTGCGCTGGCTGACCGAAAACCGCATCAGCGGCATTTCCACCAACATCCCGAACACGGTGATCACCGGCGCGCCGCTGATCCCCGGCGGCATCAACACCGGCGGGCAGGTGCTGTCATCGCAGGGGCGCTTCAACGCCTTCCTGCCGCGCGCCAACATCCTGTACCGCGTTACCGACAATGTGAACCTTTATGCCACCTATTCGCGTGGCCGCCGATCGCCGGTGGTGCAGGTGAACGCCGGCCGAACGGCAGGTGTGCTTACCCCGGCAGTGCGCGTGTTCCCGGCGGAAATCCTCGACAATTACGAAGCCGGCGTGAAGGGCAATTTTGGCCCGGTAAACTTCAGTCTTGGCGCCTACATCATGAAATACAAGGATTTCCAGATCAGCGTGCCGCAGCAGGGCGCACCGGCCCTGATCGTGAATGCCGATGCCACCAACAAGGGCATCGAAGCGGAGTTCAGCGCCAATCTTTCGAAGGCGGTAAACCTGTTTGCCAACGGCAGCTATATCGACGCGCGCATCAACGACGATCCGCGCTTCGGCAATTTCGCCGGCGACCGGTTCCGACTGCAGCCCGAATGGCAGGCCTCGGCCGGCGGCACCCTGCGCCTGCCGGTGGGTGACAGCCTGGAGCTGTTTGCCACGCCCACCATTACCTACCGTTCCAGCCTGTTCTTTGAACTGCCTAACAATCCGGTGATTGCCCAGGGCCCGGTGACGCTGGCCAATCTGCGCGCCGGCATCCGCCATCCGGAAGCCAAGTGGGAAATCATCGGTTTCGCCAACAATCTGTTCGACAAGGAATATGTGCTTGACGCCGGCAACACCGGCGGCGCCTTCGGCATCCCAACCTTCATCCGCGGCCTGCCGCGGCTGTTCGGGGTGGAGGCGGTTTACCGGTTCTGATCGGGCGAACCGGCCGGTGTCTGGCGGCGCACGCGGATGGTGCTGCCGACCAGGCCAAAGCCGACCATCAGCAGCAGCCACTGGTCCACGTCCGGCGCGCCGGCAGTCGGGGCCAGTTCGAACAGAGACGGCGGCGGCGCGAACAGCGGCGGGATCGACGGCGCTGTACCGGGCAATCCAGCTTGCGGTGCATTGACCGGCGCCAATACCGGAACGCCGCCGCCGTTGACTGGCACACCGCCCATTGCCGGCGGCGCCAGCAACCCGGGATCGTCCAGAGGCACCGAAAGCGACGCGAAGCGGGGCAAATTCTCGCAGCCATCGGGTGCGGTGCCCGGCGTTGTGGCCGCGCGCGGCGGCGTCGCAGCGGCCGGTGGCGGCGGCCGGCGAACCGCATGGCGCGCCGCCTTCACAAGATGGGAACGGGCCGGCGGCGATGTCGCGACCAGCGCGGTCATCACTGTGGGCGGGCATAGGCACAGGGCAAGCAGCGCCTTGGCAGCAATCGGTGTCATATACGCAAATCCCAACTATCGACCGGCCATGAAGCGCCGGCCCGAACCCTTCGCATGTTCATTGTTGTTGCTGATACGTTAACGTCAGCGTCGGGGCAAAAATATTCATGCTTAACGCAAACGCCTTTATCAGCGTCTGCCCCTGCGGCGGGCAGGCCCTTGCCCGGCGCCGGGCGGCAGTCTATCCCCACTGGACATGAGCGACGCCGCAATCAGCCTGAGGGGCCTGACCAAGACCTATGCCGGCGGCAAACAGGCGCTGAAGGGCATCGATCTGGATATCGCGCGCGGCAGCATCTTTGGCCTGTTGGGGCCGAACGGCGCCGGCAAATCCACCACCATCAACATCCTGGCCGGGCTGGTGAACAAATCGGGCGGAACCGCGCGCATCTGGGGCTTCGATATCGACGAACACCCGCGCAACGCCAAGGCCAGCATTGGCATCGTGCCACAGGAGCTGGTGTTCGATGCGTTCTTTACCCCGTTTGAAACGCTGGAGCTGCAGGCCGGCTTGTTCGGCGTGCCGAAGCCAAAGCGGCGCACCATGGAATTGCTGAAAGCGGTGCGGCTGGACGACAAGGCGCATGTCTATTCGCGCACGCTGTCGGGCGGGATGAAGCGCCGGCTGCTGGTGGCCAAGGCGCTGGTCCACGCGCCGCCGGTGCTGGTGCTGGATGAACCCACCGCCGGCGTGGATATCGAACTCAGGCAGCTGCTGTGGGATTATGTGCGCGAATTGCACAGCTTTGGCACAACCATCGTGCTCACCACCCATTATCTGGAAGAGGCCGAAAGCCTGTGCGACCGCATCGCCATCATCAACCACGGCGAAGTGGTGGCCAATGATGCCACATCCAAACTGCTGGGCCAGATGGGCGACAAAGTGCTGGAAGTGACCGTGGACCGCGATCTGGCCGCGCCGCCTGCCGGCCTGTCCGGCTGCAAGGCGGTGGAGGTGAAAGGCGCGCGCACGCTGGTGATCACCTATGACAAGCGCGTCAACAATGCCGGGGCGGTGCTGGCGATGCTGGGCAGCGCCGGGGTGGGGGTGGTGGATGTGTCCACCCGTGAAGCCGATCTGGAAGATGTGTTCCTGGAATTGACCAGCGGCAGGAGCGCCGGGCGCGATGCGGCCTGAACAACATGTGTTTGACGTTGTCGTCATCGGGTCGGGCGCGGCCGGGCTGACGGCGGCGCTCAATCTGGCCGAGCATGGCCGGGTGGCGGTGCTGGCCAAGGGCGCATTGTCGGACGGATCGACCGCCTGGGCGCAGGGCGGTATCGCGGCGGTGCTGGACATCGGCGACACGGTGGCGGCGCACGTGGAGGACACGATGGTGGCCGGTGCCGGCCTCAATCACCGCGCCACGGTGGAACTGGTGGCCGCAGGCGCCAGCACGGCGATCGACCGGTTGGCAAAGCTGGGCGTGCCGTTCAACCCCGGCGAGACGGTTTCGGAACGCTGGCACCTGACGCGCGAAGGCGGGCACAGCCACCGCCGCATCGTGCATGTGGACGATGCCACCGGCTGGGCGGTGTCGCAGGCGCTGATCAAGGCGGCGCAGGCGCACCCCAATATCACGCTGGTGCCGCACATGGCGGCCATCGATCTGATCACCCACCGCCACGTGGTGGGCGCGCGCTTCCCTGAACGGCGCTGCCACGGCGTCTATGCGCTGGACACCGCCGCCCAATCCGGGCGCCGCCGGGTGGCGGCCTATACCGCGCCGGCCACGGTGCTGGCCACTGGCGGGGCCAGCCGGGTGTATCTTTATTCCACCAATCCCGATGGCGCGACCGGCGATGGCATCGCCATGGCCTGGCGCGCCGGCTGCCGGGTGTCGAACATGGAATTCAACCAGTTCCACCCGACCTGCCTGTGGCACCCCAAGGTGCGCAATTTCCTGATTACGGAGGCGGCGCGCGGCGAAGGCGGGCATCTGAAACTGCCCGACGGCACGCGGTTCATGCAGCGGTACGACGACCGGCTGGAACTGGCACCGCGCGACGTGGTGGCGCGCGCCATCGATGCCGAAATGA
>DAITMD010000159.1:0-5630 GCA_036835345.1 Sandarakinorhabdus sp.
TGAAATTCCGTGACGCCATGGACAAGATCGGGCTGGAATCGCCGCGCAGCCGCATCGCGCATAGTGTGGATGAAGCGCTGGCCGCGCTGGAGTTTGTTGGCCTGCCCTCCATCATCCGGCCCAGTTTCACCATGGGCGGCACCGGCGGCGGCATCGCGTATAACCGGGAGGAGTTCATCCGCATCGTCACCGGCGGCCTGGATGCCAGCCCGACCACCGAGGTGCTGGTGGAAGAAAGCGTGCTGGGCTGGAAGGAGTATGAGATGGAGGTGGTCCGCGACCGGGCCGACAATGCCATCATCATCTGCTCGATCGAGAATGTCGATCCGATGGGCGTCCACACCGGCGACAGCATCACCGTGGCGCCGGCGCTGACGCTGACCGACAAGGAATATCAGATCATGCGCAACGCCAGCATCGCGGTGCTGCGCGAGATTGGCGTGGAAACCGGCGGTTCCAACGTGCAGTTCGCGGTGAACCCGGTGGATGGCCGGCTGGTGGTGATCGAGATGAACCCGCGCGTGTCGCGATCATCGGCGCTGGCATCCAAGGCCACCGGCTTCCCGATTGCCAAGGTCGCGGCGCTGCTGGCGGTGGGTTATACGCTGGACGAGATCATGAACGATATCACCGGGGCGACCCCGGCCTCGTTCGAGCCCACGATTGACTATGTGGTGACCAAGATCCCGCGCTTTGCCTTTGAAAAGTTTAAAGGTTCCGCGCCGCTGCTGGGCACCGCGATGAAGAGCGTGGGCGAAGTGATGGCCATCGGCCGCAACTGGCAGGAAAGCGTGCAGAAGGCCCTGCGGGGCCTGGAAACCGGCCTGACCGGCTTTGACGAGGTGGAGGCGCTGCAGGGCGCGACCATCGAGGAGATTGAGGCGGCCTTGTCGCGGCCGACGCCGGACCGGCTGCTGGTGGCGGCTGATGCGCTGCGCGCCGGGATCAGCGTGGAGCGCATCCACCAGATCGCCCGGTTCGAACCCTGGTTCCTGCGCAAGATGGAGGAGCTGATCGCGGTTGAGGCCGAGGTGAAGGCCGGCGGCCTGCCGGATGACGCGCAGGGCCTGCGCCGTCTGAAATCGCTGGGCTTTTCCGATGCGCGGCTGGCCACGCTGGCCGGCATGAGCGAGGATGAGGTGGCGCGCGCCCGCCGCTTGGCTGGCGTGCGGCCGGTGTTCAAGCGCATCGATACCTGCGCCGGCGAATTCGCGGCAAAAACCCCTTATATGTACAGCAGTTATGAAGCGCCGAGCTTTGGCGAACCGGACTGCGAGAGCCAGCCGACGGATGCGCGCAAGATCGTCATTCTGGGCGGCGGGCCGAACCGCATCGGGCAGGGCATCGAATTTGACTATTGCTGCTGCCATGCCTGCTTCGCGCTTGATGATGCCGGCTATGAGACGATCATGGTCAACTGCAATCCGGAGACCGTCTCAACCGATTATGACACGTCGGATCGGCTGTATTTTGAACCGCTTACCGCCGAGGATGTGCTGGAGATATTGCACACGGAAATGCAGAATGGCGAACTGGTCGGCGTGGTCGTGCAGCTGGGCGGGCAGACTCCGCTGAAGCTGGCGGCGGCGCTGCAGATGGCCGGCATCCCGATCCTGGGCACCAGCCCGGACAGTATCGACCTGGCCGAGGACCGCGAGCGCTTTGCGGCGCTGATCACCGATCTGGGCCTCAAGCAGCCCGACAACGGCATCGCCCGCAGTGCCGAAGAAGCCGTGCAAGTGGCTGAATCAATTGGCTATCCGGTGCTGATGCGGCCATCCTATGTGCTGGGCGGACGGGCCATGGAAATTGTCGATACGCGCGCCCAGCTGGAAACCTATATCCGCGAGGCGGTGGTGGTGTCGGGCACCTCGCCGGTGCTGATCGACCGCTATCTGCGTGACGCTATCGAGGTGGACGTGGACGCGGTGGCCGACGGATCAACCGTGTTCGTCGCCGGCGTGCTGCAGCATATCGAAGAGGCCGGGGTGCATAGCGGAGACAGCGCCTGCTCGCTGCCGCCCTATAGCCTGCCGGCTGATATCATTGCCGAAATCGAACGGCAGACCGGCGTTTTGGCCCACGCACTGAACGTGAAGGGCCTGATGAACATCCAGTTCGCCGTGAAGGATGGCGCGGTGTATCTGATCGAAGTCAACCCGCGCGCCAGCCGCACCGTGCCGTTCACCGCCAAGGCAACCGGCATCCCGGTGGCCAAGATCGCGGCGCGGGTGATGGCCGGCGAAGCGCTGGCCAGCTTTGACCTCAGCCCACGAAATGTTGGCGACCATATCGCCGTGAAGGAGGCCGTGCTGCCCTTTGCGCGCTTCCCCGGCAGCGATCCGGTGCTTGGTCCGGAAATGAAGTCTACCGGCGAAGTCATGGGAATCGATACAGATTTTGCCATTGCTTTTGCCAAGAGCCAGCTGGCGGCATTCACCATTTTGCCCGAACAGGGCCAGGTGTTCATCAGCGTCAAGGACAGTGACAAGCCGCAGATCATCGCTGCCGCCCGCGATCTGGTGGGCATGGGCTTCACGCTGGTGGCAACCGCCGGCACCGCCGAAGTGCTTGAACAGGCAGGGATACCGGTGGCGCGGGTAAACAAGGTGGCGGAGGGGCGCCCGCACATCGTTGATCGCATCAAGGATGGCGAGATTGCCCTGATCTTCAACACAACCGAAGGTTTGCAATCACTTAAGGACAGTCAGTCGATCCGCGCATCGGCGCTCTATGGCCGCATACCCTATTACACCACGGCACCGGCCAGCCGGGCGGCGGTGGCGGCGATTGCTGCGCTGCGGCGACAGAGCCTTGAAGTCCGGCCGCTTCAATCTTATCATCGACAGTCCTGACGGGGCTTCTTCCCCGCAGCCATGCCCCTGGCATCCGCGTTCGAACGGGCGCGATGGCAGGGGCAAATCATTGTAAACATTATCAGGAATTGCGAAACGATCATGGCCACGATGGAAAAGGTGCCGATGTTGCCAACGGGGCAGGCCGCCCTGATCGCGCAGCTGCGGCAACTGAAGGAAGTGGAGCGTCCGGCGGTGGTGGACGCCATCGAGGAAGCCCGCGCCCATGGCGATCTTTCGGAAAATGCCGAATATCATGCCGCCAAGGAACGCCAGGGCCAGATTGAGGCGCAAGTCATTGAACTGGAAGACATGTTGGCCCGCGCCATCGTGATCGATCCCAAGACGCTGTCGGGCGACAAGGTGGTGTTTGGCGCCACCGTCAAGCTGCTGGACGAGGATGACAAGCCGGTCACCTATCAGATCGTTGGCCAGCACGAGGCCAATGTGAAGGAAGGCCGGATCAGCTTTTCCTCGCCGCTGGGCAAGGCGCTGATCGGCCGCCGGGTGGAGGACGAGGTGGAGGTCCACACGCCGTCGGGTGACAAATATTACGTCATCGAACGCGTGGATTTCGTCTGATCCGGTGCCGCTGGCTGGCATCTGGTGACCGCCTGGCGGCAGTTCGTGGCCGCGCGGCGGCAGATCGCCTGAATCGGGAGCCGCGCCGTTGAATCCTGAGGTCGCAAGCCCGCAAATGGTCACCCGCGTGCTGGTGCTGGCCAATGCCATCACCGCCATCCTGATGGGGCTGGCGGGGGAGCAGGCGCGGCAGCTCATCATTTTCTGGGGCGGGCTGGTGCCGCTCAGGCTCAGTTTGGCGCTGGACGGCCAGCTACCTCTGGCGGGCGCGGTGTCGACGCTGTTCGGCCACATGTTCCTGCACGGCGGCGCGGCGCATCTGCTGATGAACATGGTGATGCTGCTGTTCATGGGCCGCGTGCTGGAGCCGCTGCTCGGCGGCAAGCGCTTTTTGGCTCTCTATATCGTGGCGGGCCTGGCCGGCGGCGCGGCGGAATGGCTGTGGGCGCCGGCCAGCGCCGTGCCGGCGGTGGGGGCATCCGGCGCGATTTCGGGGCTGGTGGCGGCGCAGGCCATGTTGTTCGGGCAGAGCAAGCGCGGGCCATTGTTGCAGGCGCTGGGGCTGGGTGTCGCCTGGGTGGCGCTGCAGCTGGTAACCGGTGCCGTGCTGGCCGGGCCGGGGCTGCGCATCGCCATCATGGCGCATATCGGCGGGTTCGTGGCGGGGCTGGTGCTGGCGCGGCCGCTGGCACGAAGCGCTGACCCTAGATAGCTTTTCGCGCAGCCGATCACGTGTATCACTCTCAGGCACGAACAACGTCTGGGGTATCGCCATGCATTATGCGGAACTGGCCAAGGCGCGCGACGAACTGACCGGCCCCGGCGGCGCGTTCGAGATTGTCACCATCGATGTGGGCGGCGTGCCGGTGCGCGCCTATGCCCACGCGCTGCCCGATGTGCGGGCGCTGTGGCAATCCACCCTGCCGTTCGCCGATCGCACCTATCTTGTCTATGAGGACGAACGCATCAGCTATGCCGAGGCCCACACCCGCGTGAACGCCATCGCGGCGTGGCTGGCGGCGGCGGGGGTGCAGCCGGGCGACCGGGTGGCGATTGCCATGCGCAACTATCCCGAATGGCTGCTGATCTATTGGGCCTGCGTGTCCACCGGCATCGCCGTGGTGGGCATGAACGCCTGGTGGACGGCCGAGGAAATGGCCTATGGCCTGGCCGATGCCGCGCCCAAGGCGCTGTTCCTTGATGCCGAACGGCTGGCCAGGTTCAATGAAATCACGCCGCCGCCGGCCGGCATCGCGCTGGTGGGCGTGCGGCTGCGCGGGGCCGAGCCGGGGGTGACGCAATTTGCCGAGGTGATCGCGCATGGCGGAGTGATGCCGCAGGTGGCGATCGATCCCGATGCCGATGCCTGCATCTTCTACACATCGGGCACCACCGGCTTTCCCAAGGGCGCGCAGCTTACCCACCGCGGCTGCATCACCAATTTGTTCAATATGCTCTATGCCGGTGCGTCCACCGCGCGGGCCGTGCAGCTGGCTACCGGCGCTGAGCCGCCGGCCGCAGGGCCGCCGCCGGTGGCGCTGCTCACCACGCCGCTGTTCCACGTCACCGCCAACAATTGCGGCGCCTATGCCACCACGGCGGCCGGCGGCACCATCGTGCTGATGTACCGATGGGACGCGGGGGAGGCGCTGCGCATCATTGCGCGCGAACGGGTGACATCGATTGGCGGCGTGCCGGTGATGGCCCGCGAATTGATCAATCACCCGGATTTCGCCGCCACCGATCTGTCCAGCCTGACCGCGATGTCGGGCGGCGGCGCGCAGGTGCCGCCCGATCTGGTGCACAAGATCGAGGACAAGGTGGCCAGCGCCCGGCCCAGCACCGGATATGGCATGACCGAAACCTGCGGCATCATCACGTCCGTCTCTGGCGATTTCTTCGTCGACAAGCCCGACAGCGCCGGCCCCGCCATGCCGGCCTATGAAGCCAAATGCGTGGATGATGCCGGGAACAACGTGGCGCCGGGCGAGATTGGCGAATTGTGGGTGCGGGGCGCGGCGGTCATCAAGGGCTATATCAACCGGCCGGAGGCGACGGCGGCGGCGATCACCGATGGCTGGCTGCACACCGGCGACATCGCCCGCATCGATGAGGATGGCTTCATCTACATCGTCGACCGCAAGAAGGACATGGTGCTGCGCGGCGGCGAGAATGTCTATTGCGCCGAGGTGG
>DAITMD010000160.1:0-5625 GCA_036835345.1 Sandarakinorhabdus sp.
CGGTGCAGGCGGTGGTGGCGACCATCGTTTCGGACGCGGATGATTATGCCGCCCATGTGGCCGACACGCTGCGCAAGGCCGGCATCCGGGTGGAGACCGACCTCAGGAACGAAAAGATCAACCTGAAGGTGCGGGAGCACAGCCTGATGAAAGTGCCCTATATGCTGGTGCTGGGCCGGCGCGAGGCCGAGGAAGGCACGGTCGCGCTCAGAAGCCTGAATGGCGGCGAACAGAAGCTGATGCCGCTGGCTGAGGCGGCGGCGCTGCTGGCCGCCGATGTCACTCCGCCTGATCTGAAGGGCTGATCGGCGCGCCTGCGCCAAATGGGCCATTGGCGCGCGCGGCCGGCGAGGGGTAAGGAACGGACCGGCCGTAGGGCCTGAGATGGGGAGATTGAAGATGCTGCGTCCGATAATTGCTGCCGCGCTTGCCGCCGCCATGCTGCTGCCGGTGGCCGCCTCCGCCGGCCCCATCGAGGAACGCCAGGCCATCATGAAGGGCAATGGCCGCGACACCAAGATGGGCGGCGACATGTTGAAGGGCGCGGTGCCCTTCGATGCCGCCACCGCGCAGAAGATCCTGGGCAATTATGCCGCCGCCGCCAAGGCCTTCCCCACCCATTTCCCGGCCGGTTCGAACAGCGGAGACACCGAAGCCGCGCCGGCGATCTGGAGCAAGCCGGCCGAATGGAAGGCCGCCACCACCAAGTTCCAGACCGACACGGCCGCCGCTGCCGCGATGAAGCCGGCGACTGCCGCCGATTTCGGCAAGGCGTTCGGCATGGTCACGGCCAATTGCAAGAGCTGCCACGAAGGCTTCCGCATCAAGAAGGATTGAGATGAAGCGCCGTCTGGCCGCTCTGGCCGCGATCATTGTTGGAATCGCGGCCGGCGGCTGGATCGTCACCGCGCCGCAGCGCCTGTCAGCAACGCAGGTGGCGCAGGGGCCGGGCGATGCGGCGCGCGGTGCGCGGCTGTTTCATGCCGGCGGCTGCGCCAGCTGCCACGCTGCCAAGGGCGCCAAAGGCGATGCCCGGCTGAAGCTGGGCGGCGGCGCGGCCCTGAAAACAAAGTTCGGCGATTTTCAGCCGCCCAACATCTCGCCCGGTCCCGACGGCATCGGCGGCTGGAGCCTGGCCGATTTCGACAATGCCATGCGCCGCGGCGTGTCGCCGGATGGCCGGCATTATTATCCGGCCTTCCCCTATACCAGCTATGCCCGGATGACGCCCGCCGACATCGCCGATCTGTTCGCCTTTCTGCAAACGCTGCCCGCCGTGTCCGGCAATCCGCAGGCGGCGGCACTGTCGTTTCCGTTCAATATCCGCCGCGGTATCGGGCTGTGGAAGCACATGTATCTGGATGACCAGCCGGTGATCACCCTGCCGGCCAATGCCGGCGCGGCAGCGCTGGCCGGGCAATATCTGGTGGAAGGCCCCGGCCACTGCGGCGAATGCCATACGCCGCGCGGGCCGCTGGGCGGCTTGTTCGAGGGCGGCTGGCTAGCAGGCGCGCCCGCCGCCGAAGGCACCGGCAAGGTGCCGGGCATCAACCCGGCCCGGCTGACCTGGAGCGAGGATGAAATCGCCGAATATCTCAAGACCGGCTTCACGCCGGATTATGATTCGGTGGGCGGCACCATGGTGGAAGTGCAGGCCAACATGGCCGAGCTGACCGATGCCGATCGCGCCGCCATCGCCGCCTATCTGAAGGCGGTACCAGCGGTGAAGTGACACAAGATTTGGTTACTGCTCAAATTTGTCGGCGGGCCTCTTGGCCGCTGGCTGTCTTGTCTCTATATGGCAGTGCCAAGGGGGGTGCGCGGCTGCGCTGCAAACGCTGCCGGCACCATGAAGGAAGTGATTGAATGCAGACGCTTGGCATGAAGGCAGCTTGGGGAGCGCGCGCGTGTCTGCTCCTGACCGTCACACTCGCCGCCGCGCCGCTGGCAGCGGAAACGCTGCAGGGCGCGCTGGCCAAGGCCTATCAAACCAACCCGACGCTGAACGAAGCGCGGGCCACGCAATTGGCCAACGACGAAAATGTGCCGATCCAGCGCGCTGCCGGCCTGCCGTCGGCCACGCTCAATTCCACCTTCAACGAAAATGTGCTGATCCCGCCCGGCCAGTTCATCATCATCCCGCGCTCGCTCAGCACGCAGGCGCAATTGCAGGTGCCGATCTATCAGGGCGGGCTGGTGAAGAACAGCACCCGTGCCGCCAGCGCCCGGGTCGCGGCCGGCGCCGAAACCCTGCGCGCCACCGAAGCCAGCGTGTTCAGCCAGGTGGTCGCCGCGTATAACGACGTGCTGCGTGACGAGGCGATCGTGGCCTTCAACCGCGCCAACGTGAACAATCTGGACGTCAATCTGCGCGCCACCAACGACCGGTTCGAAGTGGGTGATCTCACCCGCACCGATGTCGCCCAGTCCGAAGCGCGGCTGAGCCAGGCGCGCGCTGACCTCAGGAACGCCGAAGCCAATCTGATCACCTCCAAGGAACGCTATATCCAGCTGGTTGGCGAAGAGCCGCAGGGCCTCACCCAGCCGCCGCCGCTGCCCGGCCTGCCCGGCGACGTGACCGAGGCGGTGGAGATTGCCATCAAGGAAAACCCGGACATTGCCGCGGCCACCAAGAACAGCGAAGCCGCCGGCTTTGACGTGAAGGCCGCCCGCGCCAGCCGGCTGCCCACGCTGTCGGGCACCGGCAATTTCAACCGCAGCGACAACTTTGGCGGGGCGATCGTGCCGCCGGGCCTGCAGCTCAACATTCCGGCCACGCAGGAATCGGCCACCATCGGCGCACAATTTTCGCTGCCGCTGTATCAGGGCGGGCGGCCATCGGCGCAGATCCGCCAGGCCCAGGCGCGCAAGACGGCGGCCATGGAAAACCAGATCGAAACCGAACGCGGCGTCATCCAGCAGGTGCGCGCCGCCTATGCCAGCTGGAAGGCCAGCCTTGACGTGATCCGCTCGGCCGAAAGCGCGATTGCCGCCAACACGCTCAGCCTGGAAGGCGTACGCGCCGAAAACGGCGTGGGCAACCGCACCATCATCGAAGTGCTGAACGCCGAACAGGAACTGATCAACAGCCGCGTCACGCTCGCCACCGCCCGGCGCAACGCCTATGTCGCCGGCTTCACCCTGCTGGCCGCGATGGGCAATGCCGAAGCGCGCGATCTCGATCTGCAGGGCACGGCGCTCTACAACCCGGCGGGCCATCTGCGCCGCTCCAAGCGCGAACTGCTCGATTGGACCGGGCATGACGCGCCGATGATCCGCTCCACCCGCACCGTCACCACCCCGGCGCAGGATGCCGCCACCGCCGTCACCATTCAGGATACCGGCGCCGCCGAACCGCCGCGCTGATCAGGCCGCCACAAAGCTGCCGTGGAAACTGTGCGGCAGGGCGACATCGGCGCGCCAGCTCGCCACCGGGCCTTCGTGCAGGGCTTGCGCCTCCAGCACGTGCAGTTCGGTGGCGCGCGCCGCCATGTTGATGGTGGTGCCGATCAGCCAGCGGCCGGCGGGCACAAACTCCTCCACGATCTGATGCGCGCCAAAATCATGGGCATCGCCGCGCCCGCGCTGCCAGTCCCAGCGGGCGATGCTGCGCGCAAACGGCCTCTCCGGGCGATAGCCGCCAACATGGAAGGTCGGGCGCGGGCCGGTGCCGGCAAGGCCGGGCGGATTGCGGGGGAATTCGGCGGTCACGCCGGCGGCATCGATGCGCGCCCGGCCATCCGGGTGCAGGCTGATCATCTTGAGCTCAGGCTTTTCGCTGCGCGGATACTGGCCGTCCACCAGCGCGGTTGCCGTCTGCGTGGCAAACAGCGGGCTGTCATCGAAGCAGCCGTCGAACCGGATGGTGCCATCGGCCTCTTCCCAGGCATCGCCCAGATGAAAGAAGAACAGCGCCGGCAGTTCAAACTCGCGCCGCTTCGTCAGATCGTCCTTGTCGATCACCAGGATGCGGGTGCCGCGTTCCGGCCGCCATGCCAGGCTGCTGATGAACGGCATGGCATTGCGTTCGTGCAGCCAGGGTTGCAGCACGATCACCAGATGCCGGGCCGTCGCCGTGAAATCATGGGCATAGCTGGCCTGCGGCAGCGCGATCATCTGCCCGGCTTCAAACGCGCCGCTGGCCGACAGCCGCCACACAAAGGCCCGGCTGCCGCTCAGCCCGATGTTCCAGATGCGCCCCGACGGTTCGATGCGCGGATGCGCCAGAAACGGCATCCCGGCCAGATCGGGCCGGAACGTCACCGGCCCCTGCGTGCCCAAAGTGACCGGATCGACGGCATGGGCCGATCCGGCTTCCCACAGCGCCAGCAATTTGCCGCCGGCGGCAATCACATGGGTGTTGGCGGCATTGGTATCATCGGCGCTGCCCACCACCGCCCCCGGCCGCATCACCGTGCCAAACCCCGGCTGCACGATGCGCGCGGCCGCCGTTTCGGCCCGCCGCTTGGCAGTATCGACAAAGCGCGCCTGCAGCATTGCGCGGCCATCGCGCAGCGCAAAGGCGCGGATCAGCCCGTCGCCATCAAACCAGTGGCCAACCGATGTGTCGCCGCGCCGGAACAGCGCCGGGCCGTTGCGATACAAGGTGCCGGCCAGATCGGCGGGCAGCCGGCCGTGCAGCCGGGCCAGCGGGCGCGGCGCGATATCGCCCGCCACATCGCCCAGCGCCAGCGCCCACTGCGGCTGCGCGGCGGCTGCCAGCCCGGCGGCCAGCGCCTCGGCCGGCAGCGATGCGCCCATGCCGGCCAGCAGGGTATTGCGCAGCAGTTCGCGGCGATCGATCATCGGGGCGGCTCCTTCTTAGCGAATGGTGATGGTGATGGCGGTGGCCGGCGCGCCGACGGCAAAGCTGGATGCCTGCCATTTTGCCGGCCCGCCCTGCGGCTGCGCATCGTTGGAAAAGGCGAACGGCTCGGTGGGCATGCCGAACGGCGTTGTCCCCATCTTGCCGTCGCCATCGATGTCGTGAAACGCCTTGATGGCATAGCGGCCCGGCGCCAGGCCGCTGAAGCTGGCCACCGCCTTGCCGCCGGCCACCGGCACGGCCGCACCGGCCACCGGCTGGCCATCGCCATCATGCGCGGCCTCGCTGTCGAACAGGCTCAGCATGATCTGGCCGGACTGGACATCGGTCACGGTGAAACTGACCGTGAGCGTTGCGGCCTGCTGGGCACGAGCCGCGTGGGGCGCAAAGCTGGCGATGGTGAGCAGGGCGCTGCAGGCGAGAGCGAAGGTCTTCATGTCGTGTCCTTTCCGGCGGGTGTTGCAAGCTAGGGTGGGGCGGGATGCCCGGTTGCGGCTTTGGGAATGGCTGGCTAAGCCGCTGGTGTCGCCGGGAGATGCGGGAAATGTCTGTGCAAGTTCGTGAAGGGCCGGAAACCGCCGTTCACGCATCGCCAATTGCCGAGCCTATTCGCCAGCGAGTGCTGCGCGGCGCGGTGATCGGTGTGGTGGCGGCGCTGCTGCTGGCGTTTTCAGGCGCGTTCGGCACCGGGCTGGCAGCCATCGGCCCCCGCATCCTCTATTGGCTGGCG
Source organism: Sandarakinorhabdus sp. (assembly GCA_036835345.1). Lineage (GTDB taxonomy): Bacteria > Pseudomonadota > Alphaproteobacteria > Sphingomonadales > Sphingomonadaceae > Sandarakinorhabdus. The sequence continues at coordinate 5,556 of DAITMD010000160.1, forward strand.
GTGATCCTGCCGGGTTCGGCGCTGGGCCTGCTGATTGCCGGCGTCGTGCACCCCTGGGGCCGGCTGGCGC
>DAITMD010000161.1:0-3667 GCA_036835345.1 Sandarakinorhabdus sp.
CCGGCCAATGTGACGCGGAAATAGCGGCGGAAACTGGCATCGCCGGCCAGCGGCCGCACAGCGCTGCCGCCCCAGCCGTGGGCGTTCAGGAAGGCGCCCGTGCCGGGCGGCGGAATCATGGCTGCAAGTGCAGAGGCGGGTGAGGTGGCCACCGGCCTTCCCAAGCCGCGCCAGCCTGCCAAGTCAAGCGCCGCGGCGCATCGCCCGCGCCGGACAGGTGCAGATGCAGGGCATCGGCCGGCAGCCGCGGTCCCAGCCGCTCCGCCCATTCGATCAGCAGCGCCGCATCGGTTTCGAACAGGCCCAGCGCATCGGCATCGGATGGCGCATCCAGCCGGTAGAGATCGACATGCCACACCGGCAGCCGCAGGGCGGGCGGATCATAGGGCTGTACCAGTGTGTAGGTGGGCGAGGGCACATCACCGGCCCAGCCCAGCGCGTGCAGCAGGCTGCGGGCGAGGGTGGATTTGCCGGCACCCAGATCGCCGCCCAGCGCGATGACATCAGCGGGCTTCAGCACTGCCGCCAGCGCCGCGCCGACGCAAGCGGTGTCGGACAGGCTGGCCAGAGTGAAACTGCCGTTCAGAAATCCACCGTCAGATAGGCCTGCGTGATCCGGCCCGGCAGCACCGTGTAGGCGCCGGCGCTGCGCAGATCAAAGCCCTGTTGATCGAACAGGTTGGTGGCCTGCACCCGCAGCACGGCATCGTTGCCGGCCAGTTTGAAGCGGTAGCGCCCGCCAAGATCGACCAGCGTGCGTTCCGGCACCGAAACCAGATTGTTGACGGTCGCGATTTCGGGCGAGCGATGCGACAGGCGGGCGTCCAGTGACAGGCCGGTCAGCCAGCCGGGGCGCCAATCGGCAGAGACTTCATAGCGTTGGCCGATGGCGCCCACCGGCTGCCGGCCCACCAGCCCACGCGTGACAGCATCGCCGGTAACGCGCGGCCACAGCAGGCTGGCCCCGGCCACCAGCGACAGTTCGGGTGTGACCGGACCGGCGATGGAGGCTTCGACGCCGCGGTTGATCACATCGCCCAGCACATCAAAGCGATTGCCCGCATCGAGATTGAAATAAGGCTTGGACACCTGAAACAGGCCGGCGACCATCCGCATTTCGCCGAACAGCGCCAGCCGCAGCCCGGCATCGATCTGACTGGTGGTGATGGCGGGCAGCGCCTCGTTGCGATTGGCGGCAACGCCGGGGGCCACGCCGGATTCCTCCAGCCCGGTCACCGCGCCGCCATAAAGCGTAATACCCTCAGCCAGTTGGACGGCGGCGGTGAGGTTATAAAGCCACGGCTTGGCATCGGTGGCGGTCAGTGCGCCGGGCAGGCCGATGCGCTTGCGATAATCGGATTTCTGCGCACCCACCGAAACTTCGCCCACGCCGTTCCAACGGCCTTCATACGCGATGCCGCCGGTCCACTGGGTAACATCGTCATCCTGCTGGGGGCTGAAGTTGAGCGCGGGCGGCGGCACATCCGGTGCGAAATTGAGGATGCTGACGATACCCAGATCCACCACGTCGGAACCGCCAAAGCGGCGATAGGCCTTGCGGCCGCGCATGGCGACATGGATCTGGTGGGTGCGCGGACCGTCTGCGATGCGCCGGGTGAGCCGCACTTCGCCGCTGGTGGAGGCGAAGAACAGCGGCGGATCGCCGGTGGTGCGCTGCACGCCGGTGCCATCGGGGAACGACAGCCGCACCACATTGGCGAATTGATCGGTGACCGCCCGCTGTGAGCGGAACAGGCCCACCCGAAGCAGCCAGCCATCGGCAATTGTCCAGTCGCTGAGTGCGCCGCCGATCAGTTCGGTATCGCCGCCGCGTGACCACCAGGGGCCGAAAAACTGCCGGCGCGGCAGGCGCGGCGGCAGGAAACTGCCGTCGGGAACGACGAGCGGGCCATGATCGTCGATCAGCGTGCGGCGCACGTTCAGGAAGGGCAACAGGCTGAAATTGGCGGAGGGTTTCCATTCCGCCACAAACGCGCCTTCGAAGCTGTGATCGCGCGTGCTGTTGAAGCCGTTTTCCAGCAGCATCCCGGCGCCCACGCCAATGCTGAGCGTGGAACTGATCGGCAGGCTGGCATCAAATTCGGCCGTGGGCGTGTGCCACGAGTTATAGCCGATCAGCAGGCTGGCGGCGGCTTCAGCGCCGGGGCGGCGGAAGCCCAGATCGACGATGCCGGTGGGGGCGGGAAACGGGCTGCCCAGCGCCGAGGGGCCGACGCGGATGGTGGTGGCGCGCACCAGCCGCGATGAGGGCGTGACGACGGGATCGAAATACAGCCCGTCGATGCGGACATTGCCGGCCGCCACCGGCGAGAAACCGCGCACCCGGTCGCGATTGTAGAGGCCGGAGACTTCACGGCCGATCGAGGTGCCGAACGCATCACCGGCCTGGCGCACGGCGTTTTCGGCCGAACGGCTGCCGGTGGCGGCCACCACGGCGGCTGGCGGTGTCAGATCGGGCTGATCGGCGGGCGGCGGCGTTACAACAGGGGGGGTGCTGTCGTTCGGCACGGGCTGGGCGGCAGCCACCGGCACGGCATAGGCAAGCGCCAGCAGGCTGGCAGATATGGCAACAGATCCCCCGGTCATGGCGGGTTTCATGGCCAGCAGAGCCGGCCAAGTCCAGCGCAAAACAGCCTATTTGTTTTGCTGTGCGCCCATTTGGCCGCACAGCGCACAATCACAGATCGATGGTCATATAAACCAGCCCAGCGCGGCCCCAGACCGGACGATAGGCGCCGGCGCCAAACAGCTCGAAGCCCTGCACGTCGCCGATATTTTCCACCTGAACGCGCAGCAGCGCCGATTTGCCGGCCAGAGTGAAGCGATAACGCCCGCCGATATCCACCAATGTCCGCGCCGGAATGGCGACCTGATTGGAGACTGTGGCGACCTGGCTGCTGGTGTGGAACAGGCTTGCATCCAGCGATATGCCCGGCGCCCATGGCGGCCGCCAATCGGCGCTGGCGGTATAGGTTTCGCGGATGGTGCCCACTGGCGCGCGGCCCACGCCGGCCAGATTGGCCGTCACGCGCGGGCGCAGCTGCACGGTGCCTGCCACGATCGTCAGATTGCGGGTCAAGGGCCCGCTGAACGAGGCTTCCAGGCCGCGCTGGCGCACTTCGCCCAGTTCGCGGTAAATCCCGCCACCATCCAGGTTGAAATAGGGCTTGGCCACTTCGAACAGGCCCGCCACCAGCCGCAGATCGCCCACCGGATTCCAGCGCAGGCCGGCATCAAACTGCCGCGTGCGGATCGCAGGCTGCGCCTCGTTGCGGTTGGCGGCCTGTTCGGGAGCCACGCCCGATTCCTCCAGACCGCTCACGTATCCACCATAAGCCGCCAGCCGGGGCGTGATCACGACGGCGGCATTGGCGTTGAACAGCCAGGGTGTGGTGCGCGTGGTCACCGGTACAGCGCCCGGCAGGCCGATACGCTTGTCATAGTCCGTCCGCTGCACGCCAAGCGACAGTTCGCCCACCCCGTCCCACTTGCCTTCATAACCGGCCGCCAGCGTCCATTGCTTGAAACGGTCTTCGGTCTGCACGCCGAACGGCAGCAGCGGCTGCGGCGTGTCGATGCGCCGGTCCAGCGTGGTTGGCCCCAGATCGACGGTCGGCGCGCCGCCGAAGCGCCGCTGTGCGGAGCG
>DAITMD010000161.1:3677-5542 GCA_036835345.1 Sandarakinorhabdus sp.
CCGCGGAACGACAGGTGAAGCTGGTGTGCACGCGCGCCGTCAATCCACGCCTTCGTAAGCCGCGCTTCACCGCTGGTCGAACCGAACAGCAAAGGCGGATCGACGATCACTTCAGCCCGGCCCGTGCCGTCCGGCGCGATATCGGTGATCAGGCTGGTATAATCCTCGAAATATTTGATCGACGAGCGAAAAAGCCCGGCCTTCACGCCCCATCCCCCGCCCAGATCGGCTGTGGCGACGGCCCCGGCGTTCAGCTCGGTCTCGCGGGTGCGCTGCCAGGCTGGCCCGCTCCAGAAATTGCGCGGCAGGCGTGGGGGCAATGCCTCGCCGCGCGGCACGAAGATGGTCGCGGCCTCGTGGAACGGCGTGTAGGCAAGGCTGATGAACGGCACAATCTCAAAGCCCGCCGCCGGCCGCCAGCGGGCGATGGCAGCACCTTCATAATAATAATCGCGGGTCCCGTCGCCCATATGCTCAAGCGCCGCCTGCCCGCCGACGCCCAGGCTGAGCGTGCCGGTCACCGGCAGCGCCACATCCGCCTCGATGATGCGGCTGCCCCAGCTGTCGACATTGGCAAGCACGCTGGCAGCGGCCGTGTCACCCGGCACGCGCAGGCCCAGATCGACCACGCCGGTCGGGCTGGGGAAGGGCGAGCCAAGCACGGTTGGCCCCACCCGGATCACCGTCGATCCGCTGATCCGATCGGACGGGAAGAACACCGGATCAAAATACAAGCCGGCGATGCGGACATTGCCGGCCACGCGCGGCGAGAATCCGCGCACATCGCTGTCGTCATAAAGGCCAACCTCTTCCTGACCGATCACCGTGCCAAAGGCATCGCCGGCCTGGCGCACGGCATTCTCTCCGGCGCGGTTTCCGGCGGCGGTGATCGGCTGGGCCGGCGGCTGCTGTGCGGCGGCGGTACTGGCGGACAGCGCAAACAGGCTGGCAGCACAGACCGGGCGGATCATCGGGGCACTCCACATCCGGGGCACAAAAAACGAACAACACGGAGTGAGCCGGTGAACGGCGCGGGCCGTACTGTCAGTTAGGTTGCGACACCGGAGCCGCGGCAATCAATAGCGATAATGGTCCGGCTTGAACGGGCCGGCATCGCCAACGCCGATATAGGCCGCCTGCTTGGGGTTCAGCGTGGTCAGCTTCACGCCCAGCTTTTCAAGGTGCAGGCGCGCCACCTTCTCGTCGAGATGCTTGGGCAGCACATAGACCTTGTTTTCGTATTTTTCGCTCTTCGTCCACAGTTCGATCTGCGCCAGCACCTGATTGGTGAAGCTGGCCGACATCACGAAGCTGGGGTGGCCGGTGGCGCAGCCCAGGTTCACCAGGCGCCCTTTCGCCAGCACGATGATCTGGTTGCCATCGGGGAACTCGACAATGTCGGTGCCCGGCTTCACTTCGGTCCACTTGTAGTTTGACAGGGCGGCGATCTGGATCTCGCTGTCGAAATGGCCGATGTTGCAGACGATGCTGTTGGGCTTCATCGCCTTCATGTGCTCGGCAGTGATCACGTCCATGTTGCCGGTGGCGGTCACGAAGATATCGGCGCGCTTCACCGCGTCTTCCATGGTGACGACTTCAAAGCCTTCCATGGCGGCCTGCAGGGCGCAGATGGGATCGATTTCGGTCACCATCACGCGGGCGCCGCCGTTGCGCAAGCTGTGCGCGCTGCCCTTGCCCACGTCGCCAAAGCCGGCGACGCAGGCAACCTTGCCGGCCAGCATGACATCGGTGGCACGGCGGATGGCATCGACCAGCGATTCCTTGCAGCCATAGAGATTGTCGAACTTGGACTTGGTGACGCTGTCATTCACGTTGATCGCCGGGAACGGCAGGCGGCCCTGCTT
>DAITMD010000162.1:0-5500 GCA_036835345.1 Sandarakinorhabdus sp.
CGGCGGGCGATGCCGCGATATTCGTCCAGCCGGGCCAGATTGGCCGGGGTGGAAACGATGGCCACCCACATGGTGCGGCCCTCGGCAGTCTTGCCGATGTCCACCAGCTTCATGCGATCGGATTCGCTGGCCAGCCTTTTCAGATAGGCTTCATATTCGGTGTAGTTGGCGAGGTAATAGTCGCTGCCGGGGGGCTGCTTGAAGAAATCCCCGGGCGCGGTCTGGGCGATGCCGGCGGTGGGCAGGCAGAGCAGGGCGGCCGCCACCAGCAGGTGCGATTTCAACATGTGCATGTCCCTATCTGACGCCCAGCGCGGCCGCATCGGGCCGCCGCGTATCGGCCGCGCCCATGAAGCGGCCATCTTCGATCATGATCGATTGGGTGCTGCCCATGGTATTGGACGGGCGCACCTTGTGGCCGCGCGCGGCAAGCAGCACCGCCAGATCGGGCGAAAAGCCTTCCTCCAGCTCCAGCGGCGCATCGCCCGCCCCCTGATTGAGGCGCGGGCGCTGTGCGGCTTCGGCGATGTTCAGCTTGAAATCGATGGCGTTCACCAGCAGCTGCGCCATGGTGCCCACGATATAACCGCCCCCCGGTGTGCCGGTGACCAGCCACGGCTTGTCGTTCCTGAACACGATCAGCGGCGTGATGGTGGAGCCCAGCCGCTTGCGCGGGGCCGGCCAGGTGGCCTGCTGGCGCGGGTCCCGGCTGCCCCAGGCGAAATTGCCCAGCGAATTGTTGAGCAGGACGCCGGTGCCGGGTGCCACCACATGCGCGCCATAGGAGGCCGAGAGCGTGTAGGTGTTGGCCACCGCGTTGCCATATTGATCGGCCACCGAAAAATGCGTCGTGTCCGGGCTTTCGTGCGGATAGGGATTGCCGTCGGGCAAGGTGTCGGCGCCCAGCGAGCTGTCCATCCGGATCAGCCTGGCGCGCTGTGCGGCATAGGCCTTGCTGGCCAGGCCCTTCGCGGGCGTGTTCCACTGCGGCCCGCCGCCCACCAGCCGGCGATCGGAGGCGGCGATCTTCAGGGCTTCGGCAATCACGTGCAGGCTGTCGCTGCTGCCCCAGCCGTACCTGCCCAGCGGGAATTGTTCGAGGATGTTCATCGCCTGCGCCAGCGTCACCCCCGCCGCGGTGGGCGGCATATAGGCGATTGCCAGGCCGCGATAGCTGGACCAGATCGGCTCCATCACATCGGCCTGGTATTCGGCCAGATCGGCCATGGTCATCACGCCGCCGCCGTCCGTGATGCCCTTGATCAGCCGCTCTGCCACCTTGCCCTTATAAAAGGCGTCGCGGCCGCCATTGGCAATCTGGGTGAGGGTCCAGGCCAGATCGGGCTGTTTGAACAGGTCGCCGGGCTGATAGGGGCTGCCGTCCTTGCGGAAGAACGCCGCCTTTGCGCCGGGATCGAGCGCCATCATCGCGCGCCGGCCGGCCGTGGCTTCGGCCTCGCCATCGCTCAGCACCACGCCGCCGCGCGCCAGCTTGATGGCCGGGGCCAGCAGCGTCTTCCACTTCATGCTGCCGAACCTTCTGTGCGCCTCCCACATGCCGGCGACGGTGCCGGGGACGGACACGCCCTTGAACGACATCACTTTCTTCGGGTCCTGCCGGCCCTTGTCGTTCAGCAGCAGATCGGGCGTGGTGGCGATGGGGGCCAGCCCGTAATAGTTGATGGCGATGGTGGCGGCCGGCCGCGATGGCGTGGCCGCCATGTGCGCCACCATATAGCCGCCGCCGCCGATATTGCCGGCGCGCGGCAGGGTGACGGCTTCGGCAAAGGCCATGGCGATGGCGGCATCCACCGCATTGCCGCCCATTTTCAGGATATCGCGGCCCACTTGGCTGGCCGGGATGCTCTGGCTCACCACCATGCCGCCGCGGCCGATCACCGGGCCGTTGATCTGGCTGTAATTGACGATATCGCCGCCCGAACCGCGCGCCGCGGCGGTGCCTTCCGGGGCGTCCTGCGCGGCGGCCGCCCCGGCAAGCAGGACCATGGCCGCCGCCGGCACGATCAGTTTCAGCATCATAGCGCCCCCGGACTGCATCAGAATTTATAGCCGACGTTGGCATACCAATAGCGGCGCAGCGGACTGTAGACGTCGGGCAGGAAGCCGCCGGTGGAAATCGGCGGCGCGGCGTTGGTGAGGTTGCGCACCCCCAGCCGGAACGACGCCCCTTCCAGAGGCCCCTTGCTGAACTGATAGGCGGCATAGAGATTGGCGGTGGTGCGCGGGCCGACCGCCCACGGTACGCCATTGGCATCGGTGAGCGCCAGATTGTCCACCGCGCTGATATAATTGGCGAACGCGCCCACGGTCACGTCGCCGATATACCAGGTGAGCGAGGCCGAACCGCGCCACTGCGGCGTGCGGTTCTGGCGCAGCAGGCTGCCGCCGCCCGGAATCGCCACGCCGGCATTGATGGTGCCGGCATCGCGCGCATCCAGCAGTTCCTGGATGCCCGGCGATGGCTGCAGGAACAGCCGCGTGAGATGCGCGGCATTCACCGACAGGGAAAAGCGCCCGATGCCGGTTTCCGGCGTGCGATAGAGCAGCGCCAGATCGATGCCGCGCACCTCCTGCGGGGCCAGGTTCACATATTGATCGCGCACGAACAGCATCTGCCCGGCCGGTTCCAGCCCGGTGCCGGCGAAATCGGCGATGTCATCGGCCGTCACCGGCGCGCGTTCGACATTGGGATTGGTCTGCCCATTCAGGCGCAGCAGATAATCCAGCGTCAGCGCGTTGCCTTCGCCAAAGATGCCGACCAGGCCGGTTTGCTTCACGCGCCACCAATCGACCGTGAAGGTGAGATTGCCCATGCCATCCGGCAGCGGCGGCTCCAGCACGGCGCCGAAGGTGAGGGTGTTGGCGCGCTCGGCATCCAGATCGGGATTGCCGGCCCGCCGCCCCTGCGTGGACTGGGTGCGGGCGCAGCCGGCAAAGCTGGTGATGCGGCCGGCGCGCAGATCGGCTTCGCAGAAGATATAGTCCACCCGGTTGTTGGCGCGTGCCACCACCGTGGCGTTCACCTGTTCCAGGTTGGGCGCGCGGAAGGATTTGGACCAGGAACCGCGCAGGCGCACGCCCTGAACGATATCCCAGGCACCGGCGATCTTGGGCACCGCCACATTGCCGAAATCGCTGTAACGCTCGGCGCGGCCGGCCAGCTGGATATCCAGCCGGTGGATCAGCGGGATGCCCATTTCCGGCGACACCACCGGCACCTGCAGTTCGGCATAGGCCGAAATCACGGTGCGCGTGCCGAACGTATCGGGGTTGAGCGCGGAACTGACGAAATCGCCGAAGACCTGGCCGGTGACCGGATCGGTGAAGCTGATGGTGCCATCGATGCGGGCATCGCGGTCGTCCAGCTGGGTTTCGCGGCGCCATTCAACCCCGCCGGCCATGCCGACATTGCCGCCCGGCAGCGCGAACAGATCGGGCCGCGACACGCGCAGATCATAGGTGAGCAGCGTCGATTTGGTGAAGCGCACCAGATCCTGCCGGGCGGAATCGATAGTGGCCGGATTGTTGCCGGTCATGTTGCCGCTTTGCGGCGCGGTGAGCGAGCCGCCGAGGAACGGGTTATATGCCGCCGGGGTGGACAGGGCGAGGGCGGCATTCAAGGCCGTGTTGCTGATGTTGCTGCTGCGATCAACCGCGGTGGCTTCCGAATAGCTGACGGCGGATTCCCAATCGAAGCCGGCGATATTGCCGCGCAGGCCGGCCAGTGCGCGGAACTGTTCCACCTGCACGCGCACCTGCTGCTGGCCGAAATCGGTGAAGCTGTAGCCGCGGATGGTGACCGGCAGGCCTTCGGCGGGGATATTCAGGCCGGGCAGGCGATTGGGGTTGGCCTGGCCATTGGTGAAGGTCACCGGGCCGAACGGGTTCCAGTAATTGCTGGCCGGGATGGTGATCGGCAGCGCCCTCAGCGTGCTGATCGGTGCCTGCTGCGCGTTGGACACGCTGTTGAAATAGCCGCCTTCACCGAACAGGGTGAGATTTTCGGTGAGTTCGAACTTGCCGGTGGCGAACAGGTTGATGCGGTCCACCGTGGGCAGGATGGTGGTGCCCTGCGCGGCGGTATCGAACCTCAGGTTGCGATCGGCACCGGCGGTGGTGAGCAGGCCGTCATCGATGCAGACGCCGCCGCCCAGCTGCACGCGGCAGCCGGCCTGCGTGGACGGCTGAATGTGGAACTGGCCCGACGCGCTGGTGATCTGCGCGCCGTTCTGCCGGACGGTGCCGAAGCTCGCCGGCGTTTGCAGCGATGCCCACGGCGCGACCGTGGCGGTGCTGTCCAGCGCCGTCGCGCCTTCAAAGCGGGTGCCGACAAACAGCGGGCGATAGTCCGATGACGATGTGAACGGCTGATCGGTGGAGAGCAGCCCGGTGCCGTTGTCGTAACTGCCGAACACGGTGATGTTGCCGCGGCCCTTGGCAAAATCGGTGCCAATCGTGCCGCTGAAGTTGAATTCGCGAAAGCCGGTCTTTTCGGCGCCGCCATATTGCATCGAAAATTCTGCACCGTTGTAGTTGGTTTTCAGCACGGTGTTGACCACGCCGGCCACCGCATCGGCGCCATAGATGGCGGCGGCACCATCGCGCAGCACCTCCAGCCGCGAGATGCCGTTCACCGGGATGGTGTTGCTGTTGAAGGTGAGCACCGGCACCAGCTGCAGATTGGCCTGGCTGGTCGGGTGGTTGACGCCGCGCCGGCCGTTGATCAGCACCAGCGTGTTGCCCACGCCCAGACTGCGCAGATCCAGCGAGCCCACGTCGCCGCGCGCCGCATTGGAACTGCCGGGCAGTTGCTGGCTGTTGAAGCGCACATCGCCGAACTGCGGGATGTTGCGGAACAGATCGTCGCCGGAAACGGCGGCCGTGGCCCGCACATCCTCCACACCGACCACGGTCACGGCCAGCGCGCTGTTCACCTTGGCACCCCGGATCTGCGATCCGACCACCACGATTTCTTCATCCGTCCGCTCGTCGGCGGCCTGCGGGGGCACCGGCGCTGCTTCCTGTGCGGCGGCGTTCGCTGCCATCATCGCCAGGGCGGCACCAATCGCCATCCGGCTGGACGTGAAGACGGCGCCAGCGCGCGCGGACCGAATGTGCATATTTGTCCCCTGATAACAGCCGCCAGACCATGGCTGGCGGATCAGGACAATGCGGCCGTCATCCGATTTTCACAATGCGAGAATGGAGAGGCTGGCCGATCCGGCGTTCAAAATTCCGTGGTCAGCGAAAAAATCGCGGCGCGCGCCACGCCGCCGGGGCGGTTGCCGTTCGCGGCCGGGTTGGCACTTTCTTGGTAATGCGAGGCAGTTGCGTATTCTGCCGTTGGTGACGCCGTATTGCATTTGAGACACGTTTGCAATAAGGCTGCTGCACATCAAGGCGCAGCGCACAGCCCACATGAAGCTCATCAACGAACTTTCCCCACCGCCTGCGTCTGCGTCTGCGCCTGCGTCTGCGC
>DAITMD010000163.1:0-5465 GCA_036835345.1 Sandarakinorhabdus sp.
TTATCGGCGATGACGTGCTGATCGGCCATGGCTGCATCATCCACGGCTGCCGCATTGAAAGCCACGCCTTCATCGGCATGGGCGCGGTGGTGCTGGACGGGGCGGTGGTGGAAGGCGATGCGATGCTGGCCGCCGGCGCGCTGCTGACACCGGGCAAGCGCGTGCCGGCGGGTGAATTATGGGCCGGGCGGCCGGCGAAGCTGCTCCGCGCGCTCAGCGCGGAGGAGATAGCCGGCAACCGGGCCGGGGCTGCCGGCTATGCCCGGTTGGCGCAGGCATACCGGCAGCAATCGTAAGCCGTTACTTTTCCGTGCCCTTGGCCTTGCCCCACTGGCGGGCGGCGGTGTAGCCGAGATAGCCCGTGCCGAACAGCGCATAGAGCGGTTCGGGCAGGCCGTTCAGATAGCGGCTCATGCCGGCGGCGATATCGTGCGCCATCTGCGGCTCGGCCGCCGAGATGATGCCCATCGGGATTGACCACAGCAGCAGCGTATACATCACATAGAGGAAGCTGGGCCGGGCGCGGCTGGTCCACGGATCATTGCTGTTCGCTTCGGCGACGATGGCCGACAACTGGGTGTTCAAGAGCTCCAGTTCCTGGCTGTTCTGCAGTTTGAGCAGTTCCAGCTTGGCGGCATCGCGGGCCTTGGGATCGGGAATGATCTTGTCGAGCAAACCGGCGACGGGAGCGATCAGCGCATTGAAAAACGACATGCTTGGGGGCCTTTCCGGTTGGAGAAGGCAGGTATATTAACCAATATGGTTCGCGTAGGACAGGCGGCGCGGAACATCGGGGGCAGTGGAGAAAAATATGGTCGGAGCGACAGGATTGGCTTGGCCGATCCTGCCGGTTGGGGAGGGTCTTGGGAAATGATGGTCGGAGCGACAGGATTCGAACCTGCGACCTCCAGACCCCCAGTCTGATGCGCTACCAGGCTGCGCTACGCTCCGAACCGGGGGTGGGCTTATCGGGTGTGCCCCGGCGATGCAACAGCTTATCCGCCCTCCAGCCCATATTGCTTGACCAGATCGTAAAGCGTCGGCCGGCTGATGCCGAGCAGTTTGGCGGCGCTGCTCATGTTGCCATCGCAGCGCGCCAGCGCGTGGCGGATAGCGGTGCGATCAGCGGCCTCGCGCGCCACTTTCAGGGTGCAGGCGGCTTCATCGCCCTTGTTCACCAGATCCAGATCGGCGGCGCTGATGCGGCTGCCTTCGGCCATGATCACCGCGCGCTTCACGCGGTTTTCCAGCTCGCGCACATTGCCCGGCCAGTGCCAATCCGAAAGCGCGGCGATGGCATCGGCGGTAAAGCCCTGAAACTGCCGGCCATTTTCACGGCCAAAGCGGGCTATGAAATATTGGCCGAGCAGCGCGGCATCGCCCGGCCGTTCCTTCAGCGCGGGGATGCGCACAATGATTTCGGCCAACCGGTACCACAGATCCTCGCGGAAACGGCCATCGCCGATCATCGCCTCCAGATCCTGATGGGTGGCGCACACGATGCGCACATCCACCGGGATGGCCTTGCGCCCGCCCACACGTTCAATCACCCGTTCCTGCAGGAAACGCAGCAGCTTCACCTGCAGCGGCAGCGGAATATCGCCCACTTCATCCAGGAACAACGTGCCGCCTTCGGCCAGTTCGATCTTGCCTTCCTGCGTCTTCACCGCGCCGGTAAAGGCGCCGCGTTCGTGACCGAACAGTTCGGATTCCAGCAGATTTTCCGGGATCGCCGCGCAGTTGATGGCCACAAACGGGCCGCCGCTGCGCGCCGAGGCGTTGTGCAGCCCGCGCGCCAGCAGTTCCTTGCCGGTGCCCGACGCGCCCAGCAGCATCACCGACACGTTGGCGCTGGCCACCCGTTCCACCATGCGCGCCACCTTCAGCATTTCCGGCGCTGCGGTAATCATCCCGCCCAGCACGGTATTGGTGGCGGCGCCGGATGCCGCTTCGGCAAGGCGGCGGTTTTCCGCTTCCAGCGTCGCCACATGATAGGCGCGCTGCACGATGAACCCCAGTTCATCGATATCGACCGGCTTGTGATAGAAATCGAATGCGCCCAGCGCGATGGCGCGGCGCGCACTGTCCCGCGCGCCGTGGCCGGATGCCACGATCACCTTTGTGCCGGGCCGGGCGCTGAGGATCGCCTCCAGCGTGGCAAAGCCTTCGGATACGCCATCGGGATCGGGCGGCAGGCCCAGATCCAGCGTGACGACTTCGGGGGCGTGTTCGCGCAGCGCCGCCAACGCCGCCTCGCGGTCGCCGGCGATGATCACCTGCCGGTCTTCGTAACTCCATTTCAGCTGGCGCTGCAGGCCTTCGTCGTCCTCGATCACCAGCAGCTTTGGTTTATCCGTCACGCAACCTGCCCCTCCACCCGCACACCAGACACCGCGGCCGGCAGCGCGCGGGCCAGCGGCAGGGTGATGGTGAAGCTGGTGCCTTCGCCTTCGCGGCTGGCGACGTCAAGCCGGCCGCCGTGGGCGCGGGCGATTTCGCGGGCTTCGAACGCGCCGATGCCAAAGCCACCCTCCTTGGTGCTGTGGAACGGCTGAAACAGATCCTGCCGGATGAAGCGCGCCGACATGCCGTGGCCCAGATCGGCCAGCGTGATCACCGCTTCGGCCCCGGCCACCGCCACATCAAGGCGGATCGGCGCGCCCGGCGGCGAGGCATCGATGGCGTTCTGCAGCAGGTGGGCGAACATCTGTTCCAGCCGGCCGGCATCGCCGCGCACCAGCAGCGGCACATCCGGCGGCAGCGCCAGCGCCAGATTGGGCCACGCCGCAGCCCGAGCGCGCACCACCTGCCCCAGCAGCGCATCCACCGCCACCGGCGTATCGCGGCCGGCGCCGCCGGCCTGCCGCTGCGACAGCCACGCCAAAAGGCCGTTCATCTTTTCGACCGAGCCTTTCAGCGTGGCGACCATATCGGCGCGAAATTCCGGATTGTCGGCATGGCGTTCGGCATTGCGCGCCAACAGCGACAGCTGGCTGACCAGATTCTTGATATCGTGCAGGATGAAGGCAAAGCGGCGGTTGAATTCATCAAATCGCCGGGCTTCGTCCAGCGCGGCCTGGCTGCGGCTTTCGGCAACATAGCTGCCGGCCTGCCGGCCCAGCGTGCGCAACAGCTCCTCCTCTTCCCAGCCCAGCCGGCGCGGTGCCAGGCTGCGGCCGATCAGCAGCAGGCCCGACAGCGCATCACGGTTGAACGCCGGCACCACCAGCCAGAAACGCGTATCGGCCACCAGCCAATCGGGCAGCGGCGGCGGATCGCCCAGTTCGCCATCGCGATATTGATCCAGATCCAGCACGCGTTCCTGCCCGCCCGCCCATTGCACCAGCGCACTGTCGGCGGCGATCGCCTGCGGCCGGGCATCGCCCATCTGCCAGGTGGCGATGGGTTCCAGCCGGTCATCATCGGGCACCAGCAGCCAGCCGCCGCGCGCATCCAGCAGGCTGGCCACCGCCTGCACCACGCGTTCGGGCAGGCTGTCGGCATTGCCCGGCGCCGACACCGTGGCGATGAAGCGCAGCCATTCGCTGCGATAATCATAACGGTAGGAATAGAAATTGCGGGCAATGGCGATGCGCAGCCGCGCCCGGAAGCGTTCGGATACCAGCACCACCACGCCCAGCATCAGCGTGGCAAACAGGAAACTGACCTGCAGCAGCGTGCCCCAATCGCCGCCCACCAGTTTCAGGCCATAGGCCAATATGGCCATGGCAATCAGATAGAAACCCACCCCGGAAAAGGCCACGGTCTGAAAGGCGACCCGGCGCGAGATGCGGGCCGAACGCACCCAGTCATCGCGGCTGGCGAACAGGAAGATCAGCGCCAGCATGGCATCCACGGCGCCGCGGATATTATAAAGGTCTACCGATCCCGGCGGCAGCAGGAAGGCCAACGTGTAGAAATTCAGATCATAGACGAACAGCCCGCCCAGCCCGATGGCCAGCAGCCTTAGGCCGGAGCGTTCGGTGGCCGGCGTGGTGACATAAAGATTGTGACACAGCACCAGCCCCGAAACCGCGACCGCGATACGCGACACCAGGAACAGGCTGCCCACCATGCTGCCATCATTGGTGAGGCCATCAGAGGCTTCGCCGGCGAAATCCACCGCCAGTTGCAGCGCCAGCACAAAGCCCAGCACGCCGCCCACGCCGAATGCCGAACGCCCCTGCAGGCTGCGGGTGGCATCGGGGCCCCCGGCATTTCGGGCGCCCACCCAGGCCGGGCGCAGCAGGAACAGCAGCAGCCCGGTCCACACGCCGATCTTCAGCGTCTGCAGGCGCGAAATCCACGGCGTCAGCCCCGTATCGATGGCCACAGCGCCCACGAAGGCCGCTGCCCACAGCACACTGGCCAGCGCCGCCGCGGCCAGCCACAGGCCAACCCCCTGCCCGTTGCCGCCGCGGCCGCGCGCCAGCGCCGACAAGAGCAGTGCACCATAGGCCAGGATCGCCAGCACATGGCTGAGCAGGCCAACATCGGTCAGCCGCATCATCGGCGGCTGCCCCGGCGCCTGCCCCTGCGATTGGCGCGTGATGAATGTGGCGCTGCGCTCACAGGCCCTCCCTTCACCTGTCTTAACCAAGTGGATGCGCCGGCGCCAGTGTCGCAGGTGGATGCTCTGCTTATCAGCAGCATTGATATGATAAGCATGTATGCTATTTGCGGGCGGTGCACACGCCGCTGGAAAAGCCGCGCCCGGCAACCGGGCCAGTTGCCGCCACAACCGATACGATCGGTGTGCTGGTAAGCGATGCGGCGCGGCTGCTGCGCCGGCGGTTCGATGCGCGTGCGCGCAGCATCGGCGTGTCGCGCGCGCAGTGGCAGGTGCTGATCGCGCTGTCGCGCAGCGAGGGCATCAATCAGGCGGCGCTGGCCGAACGGCTGGAGGTGGAAACCATCACCGTGGGCCGCATGGTGGACCGGCTGGCCGATGCTGGTCTGGTGGAGCGCCGGCCCGATCCCGCCGATCGCCGCGCCTGGCGATTATATCTGTGCCCGCGCGCGCACCCGATCCTGGCCGAGCTGCAGGCCGTGGCCATCGACGTGCGGGCCGAAATGCTGGCCGGCCTTGCCGCCGATGAACAGGCGGCGCTGCACGCGCTGCTGCTCAGGCTGCGCGCCAATCTGTCGGCGCGGGAGGGCTGACGATGCACGCGCCCGTTGATAAGGCCGTCGCCCCGTCACGCTGGCGCACGCGCGCCCTGATGGCATCGGTGCCGCTGCTGGTGCTGGCCGCCGGCGGTTGGCTGTGGCTGTCGGGCCAGGGCAAGGTTTCGACCGACAATGCCTATGTCCGCGTCGACAAGGTGGCGATTTCCAGCGACGTATCCGGCAGGGTCGTCGAAGTGCTGGTGGCCGAAAACATGGCGGTCACCCGCGGCCAGGTGCTGGTGAAACTGGCCAAGCTGCCGTTCCAGATCGCACTGGACGAAGCCGAGGCCGAGCTG
>DAITMD010000164.1:0-5465 GCA_036835345.1 Sandarakinorhabdus sp.
GTATCCAGCGCCAGCTCAGCGGCGGCGACTACGGCCTGCGCGGCGGCCAGTGCCGGGGCGTCGCCGGGATCGACCGCTGCCAGCGCCGTTTGTGCCGCCGTCAGATCGCCCTCGGCCGCAGTCACAGCGTCGGCCAGCGGATCGAGCGCGTCCTGCGCGTCAGACACGGCCTGTGTGGCGGCGGCCAGTGCGGCAGTTGCCGTGACCACTTCGGCCTGTGCGGCCACGATGGCACTATTGGCAGCGGCACCATCCAGTTGCCAGACGATGATCGGCAGGCCGCGCGCGCGCGACTGGCTGGCCGGCTGCTGGCTCAGATACTGAAAGATCGAATCCGGTTCGCCGCCGCTGCGGTGATTGTTGTCCAGCGCCAGACCCGATATGGCAAAGGCCGGCAGGCCGCTGTCGGCCGGATCGAAGGCGATGGCGGCGGTGAGGGTGCGCACCGTCAGATCGGGCCGGCCGACCAGCGTTTGCAGTTCGAAACTCAGCGCCGCGCCGCCGGTCAGGCCGTTGCTGAACGTCCAGGTGCCGGCCTGCGGATCATGGGCCAGGCTGTAGAGCCCGTCCTCCGCAGCATTGGCTCTGCCGTGCACCACCACCACGTCATGGGCGGCGCTGGCGGCAAGGCGCGCGCGCCCGGCGGCAACGCTGAAGCGGTTCTGCGAGGCGATCAGTTGCAGCCGCACCTGCCCATCGCCGGCTGCGCCCGGAAAGCGCGCGCGGATGCGGACATTGGCGGGCGGCCAGCCATCCTCAAGGCGGGAACTGGCGCCGGCGATCACCGCGGCTTCCTGTGCCGGATCGCCGCCCCGGTTGAAGGCGCGTGCCACGTAACAGCGCTTGCCGCCTTCCTCGAAAAAGGCGCGCACGGCGTTCCACAGATAATTGTCGGACCCGCCGGTATCGGCAAAGTTCAGCCGGGCCTTGCCGCCATAGATGCGCTCGAACTCCACCAGGCTGGTGATGATGTCCGGCTCAAGTTGCAGCGGGCCATAGCGGCAGGCGCCGACAAAGCCGGTGGTGGTGGTGGACACGCCCTCGATGGATTTGGCGCGGAACGACACCTCTTCCACAAAGACGCCGGGGGCAAGATATTCGGGCATGGCCAGTCTCCTCAGGCAGCACGGATCAACAGGTCGGAATTGGACGCGGCGGTTTGGGTGCGCAGCAGCAGCGGCTGGCCGGGGCGCAGTGGCTGCAGCGGCAGGATGACGAGCGGCCCGGACTGGCGATACAGCCGCGCCGGCAGGGCGAACTGCGCCAGCACGGCGGCCAGATCGGGCACCGGCGCGCGTGGCAGGCCGCCCCACCAGGCATGGATGCGGATGTTCCAGGCAAAGCCCGGCGGCGGAATCGGCGCACCGCCGGGCAGCGGCGGATACGGGCAAAAGATCACCCCGGCGCCATTGGCATCGGCCAGCCCCAGCCCGATCAGCGCGCCATCATGCGAAGCGCCCAGCAGCACCCAGGCCGGCGGCGGCGCGCCGGCATCGGCCGCGCGCAGATTGCAGCGGATTTCGGCCAGCGCGCCCGGATTGGCGCGGCCGGGCGCGGAAAACAGCGGCCAGCGCGCGGGCGGCAGCAGCGCCCGGGCCGAGGCGCGCAGGCCTGCGGGCTCTGCCGTGTCCAGCGCGGCCCAGCCCGGCCAGCCGGCGGCATCATGCGCCGGCAGCGCCAGCCGGGCCACAATCGGCAGGAAGCGGGACGCGGCATCGTCCATCCGCAGCCGATAGGGGCGCTGCGGCTGGGCCATGAAGCCGCTGTCGCCGGCAAAATCGGCAGGCATCAGCGGCGGCAGATCAATGCCGGGCAGCGTCATCGCGGCATAGGTGCCGCTGCCGGCGCGCGTCAGGCTGCGCGGCCGGGCGGTTTCGCGCGCAGCGTCCGCCGCCGCCGCCAGCGGGGCCAGCGTCACGGCCAGCGCATCATTCACCACGCGCGCCTGGGCGATATCGGCAAACTGCACGGCGGCCGGCACCGGCAGCACCAATGTTTCCAGCCGGCGCAGGGTTTCAGGGGTGAGCGGCGCGGTCATTGCGGCACGCCCGTTCTGATCTGGCGTTCGCGCACCGGCGGGTGGGTGGTGATGGCCTCGTCACTGTCGATCACCAGCCGGCGCAGCACATAATTGGCCGATGGCGGCAGCAGTCGGATGCGGTCCCACAACGTCAGGTGATCGGTGACCGACAGCGGATCCAGCACCAGATCAACGCTCTCCTGCGCTTCGAACACGTCGCTTTCGGCCAGCGCGTTATTGAGCTGGCTGGCCAGCAGCGGGCCCAGATCCTCCACGGCGCGCAGCATCCAGCCCAGCAGACGCTGCTGGCCCTCGGCCGTCTGGCCATAGGGGATCATCAGATAATGGAGATCGACCGCCAGGCTGGCACGAAAGCGCAGGCCCAGCGGATCGACGCGCGGGGACGGCGGCCGGTTGGGATTGGCGGTGACACGCCACAGCACCAGCGCAATGGCCGGCGGGTTGGGCACCGCCGTCTGCACATCGGGCATGTGGCGCAGCACCATGTTGAGCGGCTGGTTGTTGAAATCGGCGCTGGGAAAGCGCGCCTCCAGCGCCCTCACGATGGCTTCGCCCGCCGCTGCAATGGCCTGATGCCGGGCCATCAGCCGGCGGCCCCGCCAGCCGCATCGGCGGGGGCAATGAGCCCGCGCGTCAACCGCTCTGCCAGCCCGCCCAGCTCGCCGCGGTCCAGCCGCACATCGCTGCCCGCGACATCGATCAGGCGGCCATTTTCGGTGGAGCCTGCTGCCGGCAGCGCCAGCACCGCCAGCTGGCTGACCGCGATCAGTTCCGACAAGGGACCCGCCACAGAAGGCTTGCCCACCACCAGCAGATCGGCGGATGAGTGGCGCGCCGCCGCCACCGGATCATCGCCGGCAACGCAGCGGCCAACGATTTCGGCGGCCGGCGGCCCGCCCAGCAGCGCCACCACCATATCGCCGACCATCGGCGGCAGATCGCCCAACTGGATGCGGATGGCAGCCAATGCGTGTCTCCCCCGGCAGCCATGCGCCGGCCCCTGAACGCTGGCCCAGGCCTGCCGGCGACGCCATCCGCCAGGTGGCCGGCCTGCCGATTGGCCGGGGTGATTCGCGCCGGCCCAATCGAGGCGCAGCGGGGTGTCATCAAGGGAAATGTGCCAGGGTATGGACCATTTGGCCCATGTTTCGGCCCGCCATTGCTGCCGGATCGGCGGTCTCCATCCGGCCAATATGGCGGCATTTGCCTGCCGGCACGGATTGGGTTAGGCTTTGCGTCCTGGAAAACGTGGCCGGGCTGCCTGAGGGCAGCACCAGCCGATCGGGGTCGCGAAAAATTGTCTGGCACCGCGCCATATTGGCGGGGAGCGAGATTGGATGGTGGACCATGCCTATGTTGTCCGCCTGACAGGCGTGCCTTGCGTTCCGGCCAGTTGCCGGTGAACCGGTTTGGGGACCGGAAGCGCACACCGCGATCAGGCTGGACCGGCGAGGGAATGCAGGCGCCCAAGGAAAGGGGCGGACTGATGCCGCACGATCACGATGCGACGTTGATGGCGGAGCGCCAGATGGCGGAGTCGGCCGGCACTGCCGGCGTAGCTGCAGCCATCACGGTGATCGTGATTTCCGATGTTCTGCTGCACCGCGAAGGCGTGGCGGCGGCGCTGAATGTCAGCCCGCCGATCCGGGTGCTGGCCACCGGCAGTGCGGCCGCTGCCGTGGGGCTGGCCCGCGCCCATCGTCCGCGGGCGGTGCTGATTGATGTGCCGGGGCGCGCCGCACTGGCGCTGGTGCCGGCCTTGCGTGGCGTTGCCCCCGATCTGGCGCTGATCGGTTTCGGCATTGGTGATGATGAACTGGGCCTGGCCTGCGCCGAAGCCGGGTTGACCGGTTTCGTGGGCCGCGATGGCACGCTGGCCGATCTGGCCGATGCGGTGCGCCGCGCGCTGGCTGGCGAGCTGGGCTGTTCACCGCAGCTGGCGGCGCTGATGTGCCGGCGCCTCGCGGTGCTGGCCGGCCGGCCGGCGGGGGCCAGCCTGAGCCCGCGCGAGCGTGAGGTGGCGGGATTGGTGGCCGAGGGCCTGTCGAACAAGGAAATCGCCCAGCAGCTCAGCATCGGCCCGGCCACGGTGAAGAACCATGTCCACAATATTCTCGACAAGCTAGCACTGCGCCGGCGCAGCGCCATCGCCGGGCGGCTGCTGGCGCAATAGGGCTTCAGGCCAGCGCCAGCGCCAGCACGATGTAGCGCCCGGCCTTGGCCAATGTGACCAGCGCCGCGAACAGGGCAAAGCGCATCTGCGCCGCGCCGGCCAGCACGGTGAAGCCATCACCGATGACCGGCAGCCAGCTGAACAGCAGGGTGACGGCGCCATGGCGATTGAACCATGCCGCGCTGCGCTCCCACCCGGCGGCCGACAGCGGGAACCAGCGGCGATGGCGGAACCGCTCCGCCGATCGGCCCAGCGCATAGTTGATCACGGCGCCGCCCACATTGCCCAGCGTGGCAACGCCGACCAGCAGCCAGACCGGGATTTTGCCGGCCAGGATCAGCGCCGCCAGCACCAGTTCGGACTGGGCCGGCAGGACAGAGCCGGCCAGCAGCGCACTGGCGAACAGGCCGGCGAGTTCGGGGAGAGGCGGCGGCACCGCCCGGCGATGGCGCAGCCGCCCTGTGCTGGCAAGTGCTGCCGGTCAGCGCGACAGGAGATCGGCGATGGCATCCACCGGGTGGCCGGTCAGCGTCTTGTCCAGTTCGTCAGAGAGCAGCGCGGACACGCTGCGGCTGTACTGGCGGCGCAGTTCGGCCAGCGCGCGCGGCGGGGCGACGACGATGATCTGCGGCGTGTCGGTGGCTGTGGCCATCGCGTCCAGCGCGGCAGCGGCTTCACCGGCGAACCGGTCTTCGGCAATCTGCTGGTGATCGGTGGGTTCCATGGCACTGCGCATCGGGCCAAGGCCATTGTCATAACGGCGGCCCGGCGCATCATCGGCCAGATCGCGGTTGGGCGGATTGTCCTGCTTGCCGTGGGCGGCCACCTGCAGTTTCAGGCCGTTCCTGTCGCCATGGTTGCGCAGCAGCAGATATTTTTCGCCATCGGCAACCAGGATCAGGGCATTGGGGCGGATATTCATGGCAATTCTCCTGATGGGATGAAGTCCATGGTGCCCGCGCCGGCAAAACCCTGTCCACCCAGGAGGATTACACACCCGGCAGCGCGGGGCGACGTTCGCGCTTGCAAACAATGGCGGAGGCGGCGGGATTCGAACCGCCCGGCGCGTCACTCGCCATGGAATTGATCGAGGGTTCGGGCGGTTATTGATTTTGTGGCGGAGTCGGAGGGATTCGAACCCCCGGCGTGGCACACGCCAGACAGATGATCGAGGGTTCGGGCAGACATTTAATTTGTGGCGGAGTCGGAGGGATTCGAACCCTCGGATCCAGTTACCCAGATCGGCAGTTT
>DAITMD010000165.1:0-5463 GCA_036835345.1 Sandarakinorhabdus sp.
TCTTTGCCATCGGGGATTGCGCTTTCCATGCCAACGCCTTTGCCGGCGGCGCGAAAATCCGGCTGGAATCGGTGCAGAACGCCGCTGACATGGCAATCACCGTGGCCCGGGCGATCACCGGCGATCCCGCGCCCTATCATGCGGTGCCATGGTTCTGGTCGAACCAATATGATCTGAGGTTGCAGACCATGGGCCTGAGCATGGGCCATGACCAGAGCGTGTTGCGCGGTGATCCCGCCAGCCGCAGCTTTTCGCTGGTCTATCTGCGCGAGGGCCGGGTGATCGCGCTCGATTGCGTGAATGCGGCGCGCGATTATGTGCAGGGCAAGGCCCTGGTGGAGCACGGCATTCAGGTGCCGCCAGAGGCGCTGGCCGATACCGGCGTGCTGCTGAAGAACTGGCATCCGGCGTAGCGACCGCCCCCCGGCCCCACCCGGCCGACCCCATCCGGCAGACAAATCGCTTGTGGCGGCAGACCAATGCTGACATAATTCAATGATTGAAGTTACTCAGGCCCCCGCCAATGAAAGCCAAATCCTTTGCCGGCATGAACTGTTCGGTTGCGGGCGCGCTGGAGCTGATCGGCGACCGCTGGACGCTGCTGCTGGTGCGCGATCTGCACTTCGGGCTGAGCCGCCACGATGACCTGCGCGCCAGCACCGGCATTCCCGCTGCCACGCTTTCCGCCCGGCTGAAGCAGCTGACCGCTGCGGGCATCACCCGGCGCGTGCCCTATCAGGACAATCCGCCCCGCGACGAATACCGCCTGACCGCCAAGGGCCGCGATCTGTGGATGGTGCTGCTGGCGCTGCGCGAATGGGGTGATCGCTGGGATGCCAGCGGTTTTGGCGCGCCGGCGGTGGCCCTGGTGGACCGCGAGACCGGCCGCCCGCTGCGGCTGGCGCTGATCGATGCCGAAACGGGCCAGCCGGTTCCGCCGCGGCGATCGCTGGCAACGCCGGGGCCGGGTGCCGATGCACGCACCATAAGGATGCTGGGCGCGCGGCTGGCGAAAGACCCGGCCGGCGGCGACACAGGGGAACGGGCATGACGCAGGCTGGCGAGATGGAAGACGGTTTCACCCGGCTCAGGGCGCGCATGGCGCGCGGCATCCGGGCGCCGCTGCTGGAAAAGATCGGCATCACGCTGGTCGCGGTGGACCGCGGCTCTGTGGTGTTCGAAGGCACGCCCGACAGCAGCGATTTCAACCCGATGGGCAATGTGCATGGCGGTTATGCCGCCACCCTGCTGGACAGCGCCTGCGGCATGGCGGTGCAATCGGCGCTGGCGGCCGATCGCGGCCACACCACGCTGGAACTGAAGGTCTCGTTCCTGAAGGCGCTGACCGACCGCAGCGGCACGGTGCGCGCCACCGGCCGCGCCATCAGCGTGGGCCGCCGGGTGGGCTTTGCCGAAGCGACGCTGCACGATGGCGCCGGGCAGCTGTGCGCCACGGCCACATCAACCCTGCTGGTCTTCGACGTACCGCCCAGTCCCGATTCCACACCGCAGCCCACACCGGACGCCTGAACCATGAGCGCAGCCCCCACGCCTGTACCGGAATCCCCGCCGCTGACGGCCGGCCGCCTGGCGCTGCTGGCCGGGCTGGCGGCGCTGGGCGCGCTGGCAACCAACATCATGCTGCCGGCCTTCCCGGCGATGGCCCGAGATCTGGGCGCGGCTCCGCAGGCAATGTCGTGGACGCTGAGCGTGTTCTTCATCGTGTTTGCGGTGGGGCAATTGATCGTCGGGCCATTGTCGGACGCCATTGGCCGGGCGCCGCTGGTGCTGGGCGGGCTGGCGGTGTTTGCGGCCGGCAGCCTGATCTGCGCCGCCGCGCCATCCCTGCCGGTGCTGATCGGCGGGCGGGCAGTGCAGGCGCTGGGGGCGTGCGCGGCTTCGGTGCTGGCGCGAGCCATCGCGCGCGATCTGTTTCACGGGCCGGCGCTGACGCGGGTGCTGTCGCTGGTGATGATCGCCATGGCGGCAGCGCCCGGTTTTTCCCCGGCACTGGGCACCGCCATGACGGCATGGGCCGGCTGGCGCAGCATCTTCGTGGCCGTGGCCGGGGCGGCGCTGGTGCTGGCGCTGGCCTATCACCGCACCGCCGGCGAGACATTGGCCCGCCACAGCCGGCGGCCGGCGCGGCCGGCAATCGTTGCGCGCACCTATGCCGAACTGGCCGTGGACCGGCGCTTCATCCGGCCGGCATTTGCGGTCAGCCTGATCATCGGCTGCCTCTACAGTTTTTTCGGCGCAGCGCCGGGCATATTGATTGGCGGGATGGGCCTGAGCCCGGCCGATTTGAGCCTGTTCTTTGCCGCCACCGTGCTGGTGGTGTTTGGCAGCGGCTTGATGACGGCGCGGCTGGCGCGGCGCTGGGGCGCGCCGCAGACCGGTATGGCGGGCATCATCATCGCGGCCGCGGGCAGTGCCGGGCTGGTCAGCCTGGGCGCCGCGCCGGCCCCGCTGCCCTTCATCGCGGCCGTCACGCTGTTCCTGGCCGGCATGGGGCTGATCAACCCGATCGGCAGCGCCATCACGCTGGAACCCTTTGGCGATCGCGCCGGGGCCGCATCGGCGCTGCTGGGCTTTCTGCAGATGGGGCTGGCGGCGCTGGGCACCGCGCTGATCGGGGCGCTGCCGCTGGCCCCGGCCACCACGCTGGGCTGGGTGATGCTGCTGGGCACTGCCGGGGCGGCGCTGGTGTTTTTCCCGGTGATTGCGGCGGTGCGCCGGGCCGGCGTGGCGGCGGCCTGAAACCGGCTGCCACCTTCCCATGTTTGGCGGTTTGCGCCGCACCCGCAAGCCGGTTAGCGTGCGCCAAAGATGCCTGGGGAGTGGAAGGTGAGCGAGCCGTTTGATTTCATCATCGTTGGCGCTGGATCAGCCGGGTGCGCGCTGGCCAATCGGCTGTCGGCCGATCCCGGCACGCGGGTGGCGCTGCTGGAAGCCGGCGGCAACGACAACAGCATGATGATCCAGATGCCCGCCGGCATCGCCCAGATCATCCCGCCCGACAAGGCCAGCCCGTTCGACTGGGCCTATTGGACCCAGCCGCAGACGCATCTGGATGGCCGGGCGCTCTATTGGCCGCGCGGCCGGGCGCTGGGCGGATCATCATCGATCAACGGCATGGTCTATATTCGCGGCCACGCCAGCGATTATGATCGCTGGTCGCAATTGGGGCTGACCGGCTGGGGCTGGGCCGATGTGCTGCCCTATTTCCGCAAGGCGGAGGATTCCGAACGCGGCAGCGATGATTTTCACGGGAGCGGCGGCCCGCTGCACACCAGCCGCAAGGGCGCGCTGCCAAACCCGCTGAACGCCGCCTTTGCCGACGCCTGCGTGCAGGCCGGATACAGGCGCACCGACGATTTCAACGGGCCGCAGTTCGAAGGCGTTGGCCAGTATGACGCGACCATCAAGGATGGTGAGCGCTTTTCCGCTGCCAAGGCCTATCTCACCGATGCTGTCCGCAAGCGGCCCAATCTGCAGATCATCACCGGGGCGCAGGCCCGGCGGGTGATCTTTGAAGGGCGGCGCGCCGTGGGCGTGGACTATGCGCAGGCCGGCGCCATGCAGACGGCGATGGGCCGCGAGATCATCCTGTGCGGCGGCGCGGTGAACAGCCCGCAATTGCTGATGCTGTCGGGCGTTGGCCCCGCCGCGCATCTGAGGGATCATGGCATTGCGGTGGTTGCGGACAGCGCGGACGTGGGCGGCAATCTGCAGGATCATCTGGACGTGATCGTGCAATGGCATTGCAGCCAGCCCGTCACGCTGAACAACAACAGCAAATTCTTCAACAAGATGAAGGCGCTGGGCCAGTGGGTGTTCACCCGCAGCGGCAATGGCGCGCATATGCCCACGCCGATGGGGGCGTTCCTGGCCACCCGCGAAGGCCTGGCCGCGCCGGATATCCAGATGCATTTCATGCCGGTGCGCGGCAATCCGCACGGGCGCGGCACCATGGACGGCCGCCACGGCTATCAGGTGCATGTGTGCCAGCTGCGCCCGGAAAGCCGCGGCACGATCCGGCTGAAATCACCCGATCCGCTGGCGCCGCCGGCCATCGACCCACAGTATCTGAGCGCGCCCGAAGACGTGGAAACGCTGCTGCGCGGGGTGGAAATGGCGCGCGATATCGGCGGCCAGCCGGCGTTCGCGCCCTATAACGACGGGGAGGCGTGGCCCGGCCCGGACGTGACCGACCGCGCCGCACTGCTGGCGAAGATGCGCGGCTGGGCAGAGACCATCTATCACCCGGTCGGCACCTGCCGCATGGGCGTGGACGCGGGCGCGGTGGTGGACGGCCAATTGCGGGTGAACGGCGTGGAAGGGCTGCGGGTGATCGATGCCAGCGTGATGCCCTATCTGGTATCGGGCAACACCAATGCGCCGACCATCATGATTGCCGAAAAGGCCGCCGACATCATCGCCGCGCGCACCAGACTGGGCCGCAAGCTGGGGCTGGCCGCATGAGTGCAGAGCCTTTCACCATCCCGGTGAACGAGGCCGAGTGCGCGTGGATCAGGGACCGGGTGGCGTCCTATCGCTGGTTTGAAGAGCCACCGAACGCCGGTTGGCGGCACGGCGCCAACCGCGATTACATGGCAAGGCTGCAGGCCCATTGGCTGAGCGATTTCGACTGGCCGGCAGCCGTGGCGCATCTGAACCGGCTGCCGCAGGCGCGGGTGCAGGTGGGGGAGGATGGCGGCGCGCCGTTTCACCTGCACTGCGTTCACCTGCGCTCCAGACGGGCCGACGCGCAGCCGTTGCTGATCGCGCACGGCTGGCCGGGGTCCATCCTGGAATTTGATGCCATCATCGAACGGCTGGCCAATCCGGAAGATCCCGCCATGCCGGCCTTCCATGTCGTGGCGCCGTCCCTGCCCGGCTATGCCTGGTCTGATCGGCCATCGGCGCCGATCGGCCCGCGCGAGGTGGCCCGGCGCTATGACGCGCTGATGGGCGCGCTCGGCTATGATCGCTACATCTATCAGGGCGGCGATTGGGGCTGCGTGATCGGCGGCTGGATCGGGCTGGATTCAGCGCGGGTGACGGCAATTCACCTCAACGGCTTCGGATTGCGCCCGGCCGACATGGCACCCACCACGCCCGAAGAAGCCAGCTGGCTGGGCAAGGCGGTGGCGGTGCGCGATGCCGAAACCGCCTATCTGCAGTTGCAGGGCACCAAGCCGCAGAGCCTGGGCTTTGCCATGATGGATTCGCCGATGGGCGTGGCGGCGTGGTTTTCCGAAAAGTTCGTCGGCTGGTCGGATGTGGCGGGCGATTACACGGATCCGCCGTTCGGCATGGACACGATGCTGACCAACATCATGATTTACCTGACGACCCGCAGTTTCCTTACCGCGACGTGGATTTATCGCGGTATGTTTCTGGAAGGCGGCTTTGCCATGCCGGCCGGGCAGAGAGTGACCGTGCCCACCGGTGTGGCTG